>JAPDKD010000002.1 GCA_029258735.1 archaeon
GTGGAAGGTGTCTTGAAGGTTGCCCATTTCGTCTCTTGTTACGACATTTTTTATGGTTAATATGTATCCGTTAGCGTAAGCGAGCGATGCTAGAAATACAGCGACTATAAGAGCCATGAACGTGATTTTTATGAATGGATACTTTTTAGCCATAATCTCCCCTCTTTTTGGTAGACATTTTAATCTTGCAGTTCGTAGTAATAAGCTTTTTTTCTTTTAATAATTAGAATATTTATTATTGACCTGGTCCTATTATGTTTTATTAGCATAAAATAGATTTTTTGATTTTTGTTGAAAACCTTTATCTCAATGTTTGGTCACGTATATTTGTACTTGGTTGAGCGGAGTTTGGCTGCTTGGTAGTGTAGCTACTACCTTATATGTGCCTGGGGTGATATGTTCGGGTAGCTGGGATATTACTGTCGTGCATTTTCTTCCTTCCATGTTTAGCAGGATGCTTGCGATAGTTTTGCCTTCTTTGTTAAGTATTTTTACTTGGAACTTGTCTGACAGTGCTTTTGAGGCTTCGTCTTTGTAGCATATTGTTATGTGGAGTTCTTCTCCTACGGTGTATACGTATTTTTTTAGGCGTATTTCGATCGGCTGCTTAACAAATATTTGAAGGATGTTTTGGTAGTTGACTGCAACGTAAGCTGTAAGTATTATGATGGCGGTTAACGCGGCCAACTTTAGAGGTGTTATCTCTATTTCGATTACTATTTCCTCCTCATCTCTGGTTCTATTCTCCAAAGTTTCTCACAGTGTTTACTTGCTTATGTGCTTTAATTTTTTAGGCTTTAATAATGTATGCTTGCGCCTTGATTTATTATTGTTTAACTTTTTTGCTTTGTCTTTATTCATAGAAGGCTTAATTTATCGTTGAAGCGGGAAGATTAGGTTTGACATTTTAAATAATGTTTTTAAGAAGTTTGTTTGAAGTATTTATTGAGGTGTCGTTTTGCCGAGTAGGGCTGTTGAGGCAATGCTTTTGCTTACTCTCGGCTTAGCGGCTACTATTGTGGCTTACGCTACTTTTCACGCTTATTTGTCTCCTATGCGTGCTCCGAGGCTTGACGTGGTAAAGGCTAATATTGAAAGTTTGGCTAAGATTTTAGATAGGGAGCATGGGAAGTTCAAGTCTTTGACTCTTTACAAGTTTAAGTCTGAAGGGGTTCCTTGCACTTTAAATCTTAAGCTTTACGATTCTAAGGGTCGTGAGTTAGTGGATGTAACTTATCATTTCTTTTTGCCTCTTGTCAACACGACTATTGATGCTAGGCCTGATACGCGCCTTCTTCTTCGAGGGGGCTTACTTCCATATGCTAATACTTCGGCTTCGACTGTGGTCATGGTTTACGGGGATGTCGTTGAGATTATGCCTAGGCCTGTAATTCAAGTAGAGGATTGCAGCTATTATAGCTATCAGTGCAGGTATGTTCATATAATTTTTCCGGTGTTAAAGCTGGAGAGAGCCGGTAAGATTTATGGCGAGGTAGCTGTGGGGAAGAATCAAATCGTAGATTTTTACCTTAATCGTAGTATTACTCCTCCCGCAGTCACGTGGTACGGGCAGAAGCTCGTTATTCATGTTGAAGTGGATAAGGAGGACATTTTCGGTAACAAGATGGCTGAGGATCTAATTATTGATTTGGGTGTTGAGGGGGTTTTTAAGGTATGCTATAGTTTTAATGAGATAGTGTTAAAGTCGTGATTTGAAGGAATAGTGAGGAATGTTTACTGTGGTTTTTGTTTCCTGTAATTTTTTGCTCTCGCATTTTTCTTTCTGCTTCTGATGGCTCTGGCTGTTAGGAACCAGTAAAAAGCTTCAAAGCTTAAGCCCGCATAAAGCTGGGGCCGGGGCAAGGCGCGTGTTTTATGGGCCCAGAGCCCGACACATAAACTGCCCAAAGCCCGCGGCAACCGTGATTCCAGGAACCTGGGCCCAAGAGCCCGAACAGGAAAATGCGGGAAGCCGCGGGCAACCCCGGCCCCAAGTGCATATACGCATGAAGGCTGAAAAATGCGTCGCCGGGTGCGACCTGCACAGGGACTTCGTAGCGGTAGCCTACGTATCGCTCAGAGGAGAAGCGCTGGCAGAGAAGCGCTACCCGGTCACGCTCGCAGGCATGGCGGCCCTAACCCTCGACCTCGCAGCCCTAGCTGCAGGCGCCTAGCCGTGGAAAGCGTCGGCCACTTCTGGCCCCACTTCCTCTACACCCTGCAGAAGCTCTATCACAAAGCCTGCGGCCGCAGGCTCGCAGCCCTGCTCGTAAACCCTCTCTCGACGAGGAGCTTCGGCAAGAAGACGGACACGCTCGACACCGAGCGCATAGCCAGGCTCCTGCTCGCGGGCAACCTTATCGCGAGCAACATACCCCCGACGCTCGAAGCCATGCTGTTCAAGCTCCTCTGCAGGCTCCGCCGCAGGCTGGCCCAACGCCGCTTCCCCAGCGCCAAGCACTACAAGAGCTACTGCGGCCTCGCGCCCAAGCTTAGGGAGAGCGGCGGCAAGGCCAGGCTCGGCAGGTGCGGCCTCGGCAACCCGGCGCTGCGCTGGGCCTTCTACATGACCGCCGTGGGCGCGGTGCGCAGCGACCCTGAGCTTAAGGCCTTCTACGAGAGGCTTTTGGCGAGGGGTAAGCCTAGGCGCGTCGCGTTGGTGCTGTCGCTGGTAAGCTTGCGAGGCGCTGCTGGGCTGTCCTGCGGAGCGGGGAGCCTTACAGGCGTCGCCGCTAAGTAAGTAGGGGTTCGCTAAAAGCCGAACCCCACGGCTAACCCAGCCCACCGGCTAATGGCCGTTTATGTTATTTCTCGTTTTAGTTTATACGGTTTCCAGCCGTGTTTTTCGCGCCAATTGTTAATTAGTTCTATTGCTTTTTTCTTTTCTTCTACTGGCATTTTCTTCGATTTAAGTACGCCCATGAAGAGGGCAAAACATCGTGCATTTATTGTTCTACGTGAGATGCCATGCTCGAGATCTTCGTCCATCTCCTTAAGTATTTCCTCTACTTCCTTTGCATGCGAGAGACCTTTCGGTCCCACGTCTTTTACCTGGGTGCCTAGATACACTTTGCCTTTCTCCACTACGACGTATTTGCCATCTTCGAAGGTTATCCTGCCCTTAACTATTCGGTCGTAGAAGCGCCAAGCCTCAGCGGCTTCTGGCTTCTTTTCGTTAAGCTTGATTAGAACCATTCTCCGAATTTCGGATGTGGGTATTCCATCATAAACCCGCTTTTCAACATAGTTTGCTATTTGTTTAGCTAGCCTTTTTGAAGCGCCGGCTGCAACCATGCTATCAATTAACTTGTTTTTATCAAATTCTTCGAGCGACCCGTCAGCCTTTTTTACTTTGACCTTTTTCTCGCTCATATGTGATAATATCAATACTAACCATTAATTTTTTCTCTCAAATTATGCGAATGAAAGTTCTTTTGCAATTCTTATTCCATAGCTGAGGGCAGTTTTTACGCCATTTATGGGTACGTTGAGTTCACTTATTTTTGCCTGATATCTGAATTGTCTTCCAAGAACATTCAGAACTCCACTTTGAGTATTTACTAAAACAGGCGCTTTCAGACTTTTTGCTAGAGCGCCTGCAAGACTCGCTACCTTATTAGCTACCTTTTTGACCTTCTCTCCGCTTTCTAGCAGCATTTTAAGCTGGCCGGCTTCAATGTAGGCATAAATATTCATCGGAGAATAGCTTATCCGAGGAACATAAAAGTTTAAGTCAAGCAGAAAATAGTTTTTTCCTCCTCTCTTTAAATTGAGATCGAGCACTATATTTCCCTCTCTTAACATTATTATCCATCGAGTTTCAGTAAGTTTGTGTATCGATTGAGCATAAGGTTTAATCAAAGCTTCAAGGTAACCAGCCATCCTCCTATATCTTTTAAGTCCAAAGTATATGGAAAGTAAAGCTATTATCGATATTAGAATTAGTGAAGCTCTAATAATTACAGAAAATGCGTCTCTACCAGAAATAAAAGCCGCTAGCACAACAGCTACAACAGCTATAAATGCCAAGCTAAAAGTTTCCACAAACAGCGGCGTGCTCATCCTTTTCTGCATGGCAACGTCCCTTCTATTACCTCACAGAACTATAGCATTAAACTAAAAGCCAATTATATCTCTTCCCTTACCATGTTAGCAAGGCGTACAATACTTAGAACATAAGTAGACGTAATAACTACGTCGGATAATTTAATTTCGATGACTATGAAAAATCTATATAAGCACTTGCTAGTGGGCATCATAATAATAGCAGTAGCCCTAGTCATATTAAATCTTTATAAGGTTGAAAAACAAGGCATACAAAGCTCTGGCGATCTATCACCTGAAGTTAGAAGTTCACCCATCTACAACGGAACCACGCTCATAAAGGTTACAGGCATTGGCAGCATAAAAGCAAAGCCAAATACAATTTACATAAGTCTGATTATTGAGGTACAGGCTGACACTCCTGGCGAGGCGTTAAGTAAAGCAACAAGCCGAGCAAATCAGCTAATAAGTTACCTGAAGGATAAGGGAGTACAAGACCAAAACATAACGACAACAAGCGTTGCACTTACGCCAGTATACGACTACGACCAAAAACCACCTAAAATCGTCGCATATAAGGCTTATTACTCACTTCGTGTGCGCCTCACTGACCTAAAGTTGGCAGGAGAAATCCTGGGCGACGCCATATATCATGGAGCTACAGGGTTAGGACAGATATCCTTCGGAATTTCTGAAGAAAAAAGTAAAGAGCTAAGGCTACAAGCCATAAAACTAGCCTACGAAAATGCCTTAAAAACCGCCGAGGCTCTCGCAGAAGCCGCCGGACTAAGAATAACCGGCATAAAATCTATGAGCGTTCAAAGCGGATATACACCGCCAATATATCATACTAGGGCGGAAGCAGGATCTGTACCGTTAATGCCCGGCGAAGGACAAGTCTCTGTATCAGTATATGTTGAATTCATAGCTGAACCATAGAGAATATAAAATGTTCTTTCTCATTTTTTCTTATGTTTGAAGGCTTGTGGGAATCCTTTATACTGCTTTTTGTGGTCTTCGACGCCATAGGCAACGTCCCCATTTTTTATTCCCTAACAATGAGCATGACAGCAGAAGAGCGAAATAAAGCCTTCAAAGTATCCACAATAGTAGCAGGGAGCCTGTTAGTCTTTTTCGCCCTTCTGGGATGGTCCCTATTCTCCTTCTACGGCACGGGATTCGAGGATCTCGAAATAGCCGGAGGGCTCCTCCTATTATTCCTAGCGATCGAGGGAGTCCTAGGACGGGTAGAAGCCGAGACTCTTAGAAGCGAAGACGTAAGCATAGTCCCCATGGCAACACCTCTACTCGCCGGCCCTGGAAGCATATACACAGTTATCTACCTCAGCCAAATATACGGAGAAATTCAAACTTTAATATCGATCATCGCAAACACTCTGTTGGCTTTCATCATACTTAAATTCAGCGATATCATGCTGAGAAAGCTAGGAAGAAACCTAATACTAGTCTTCTCCAGAATAATGTCCTTTGTACTAGCCGTAATTGCCGTCTCAATGTTACGCGAAGGGGTTATAACTGTGCTGAGGTCTCTATAGCCGACACGCTAAAATAGCTAGAAAGCCTTTTTCTTGTGGTGCTATAATGTGAAAACCAGTTTCATTTTTGTAGTGCATTTTCACCAGCCAGTTGGACAACTAAGCAGCGTTTTTCACCGCGTACAGCGCAACTCCTACCTGCTTCTCACTAAAATTTTCGAACGATTTCCCGAGATGAGGCTAACTCTGCACTTCTCCGGCCCCCTACTTCTGATGTGGAGAAAGCACTATCCAGGATACTTAGAGCGCCTCAAGAGGCTTATTAGCAGAGGCAATATAGAGGTGCTTGGAGGCAGCTACTCTGAAGCTCCACTCCCTCTATTGCCTTTCGAGGATAGAGTAACACAGTTAAGAGCTGGACGGAGACTTGTGGAAGAACTTTTAGGTGCGCGTCCTAAGGGAGCTTGGCTTGCGGAGCGCATATGGGATCCCACTTTGCCAGCAGCACTGTGGGAGGCCGGATACCAATACGTCGTAGTTGACGATGAAGTGGGCTATCGCATCGGGCTAAGTGAAAAAGACGTACATCGGGCATGGCTTACCGAGTACTCAGGAAGAAGCCTTGGAGTATTTTTTATAGATGCGAGAGTCCGCTATATTCTGCCTTGGAAAAGCCCCGAAGAAGTTCTAGAATATCTTAAAAATTACGCTGATGCTGAAGGAAGCCTATAC
This sequence comes from archaeon, assembly GCA_029258735.1. GTDB lineage: Archaea > Thermoproteota > Thermoprotei > Thermofilales > JAPDKD01 > JAPDKD01. The sequence continues at coordinate 6,273 of JAPDKD010000002.1, forward strand.
GTTTTATGGGGGAGTGATGCTGAAAAGTTCGGCGAGTGGTGGAACGCTAGTGACGCGGAGAAGTGGCTCACAAAGTTCTTCGAAATGTTGAAGAGCAATCATGCCGTAGAAACATCAACTCCTCAACGATACTTAGCATCTAAGGGCTACAGAGGGCTCGTCTACCTGCCGCCTGGAAGCTACGATAAAATGCAGGAGTGGAGCGGGGGATACTTCCCTAACTTCCTGAGAAATTATAGGGAAAGCAACAACATGCACAAGAAAATGCTATGGGTGAGAAGGAAAATTTCTCGCCTCAGAGAGGATCATCCAGCCTACGAGGAGTATATGCTTGGACAGTGCAACGATGCTTACTGGCACGGGCTTTTCGGAGGCATATACTTACCATTTCTGAGGCAAAGCGTGTACGAGCACTTAATACGAGCCGAGAGAATGGCTGAAGAAGCCCTTGAAGCCGAAAATGTCAGGATTGTAGAAACGGATTTTGACTATGACGGGGAGATGGAGCTTCTCCTAGAGTCTAAGCGGATGAACGCCTACGTGAAGCCCTCCGACGGGGGAAGCCTCTTCGAGCTCGACATCAAGCTTGAAGGATACGAACATAACTTCCAAGCTACAATGTCGAGATACATGGAAAGCTATTTAGAAAACGTCTCGGACTTTCGCCCAGACTGGTACAGGCGAGTAAGCTTTAGAGACCACGTTTGGAGAGAAGGTGTAACCATAAATGATTGGACCGGAAATACCCCATACATAGACACTAGCGACCTAGCCCTCGGCAGAAACATCTACTACATTAAAGAGGACGAGGTTCACGTGATGTTTACAGGTAAAGAGTGGAGCCTAAATAAGCCGCGGCTTATTTTTGTGGAGAAAACTTACAGGCTGGAGACTAACGGCTTACAGGTAAAATATAGGGTAAAAAATATCGAAAAATCAAGCGTGCATTATCTATTCTCTACAGAGTTAACGTTTCTCCCCCGTCTTCCTGAGGAAGGAGTAAAAGTAGGATACGGCATTAATGGAGAATATAAATGCATAGAAGACACGGCTGCGGTCGAAAAAGCAAACGAAGTATCTCTGATAACCGAAGGTTACCCGCGGCTAATCATAAAAAGTGAAGCAAGAGCCTACGTATGGGCGGCCCCGCTTCACAGCTTATCTATGACCGAAAAAGGTCCAAGAAAAATGTTTCAGGGACTCGGCATCCTTTTCAATTATCCTCTAGACCTAGAAGCCGGGCAGGAATTTTTCAACACGTTCAATGTAGAGATTGAGGGGTGAGACCTTTGGCGAACGAGATAAAAAATGTCTGGATGACAACCTTTGAAGCAAAGCCCTTTGCAAAGGTTGGAGGACTAGGCGAAGTGCCACCAAACCTTTCCCGTGGACTAGTAAGCTTAGGAGTAAAAGCTACAATAATAATGCCGACGCACGGCACAGTTGAAGGACGCCCCCAGCTAGAGTTGGAAGGCTACGGCCCAGTTTACATTCGGGAGTGGAAGGGCGTCAAGTTCCTATTGGTTGGAGGCGGCCCGCTTTCAAGGCCAGGCGTATACGATCCGGCCAGCCTCAAAGAAAAGATATACGCCTTTTCGAAATGCGTTGAGCAATTACTTCTCAAACATGAAAAACTAGGACTTGAAGCGCCAGATATAGTGCACTTCCACGATTGGCACAGTGTTTTCGCTCTTCTAAGGGCAAAAATAGTCCGTGAAGCAGAGAACCTGCCCGTAAAATTTGTTTACCACATACATTTGCTAACGCGGGAGAAGATCTCGCTGAACGATGTAGTACAGGCCGGCCTAAACCCAGAACGAGAACACGTCATCAGTTATAAGGGAAAGAAGCTAAAAGTCACTATTCGGGAAGCCATCGAAATGAGTAAAGGCTTAGCAGAACGCCTAGGCGCCTTAGAAGCCGACAAATTCGTCACAGTAAGCAGGACATACTTGCGGGAAGATAAAGACGGCATATTAAACTCCTTAGGCTGGGATCTGGAAAATAAAGGCAGTTACGTATATAACGGAACAGACTGGCGCTACGAGTCCTCCCTAAAAGAAGTTCTGGAGAAGCACAGAGAAAAGGCCAAAGAATTTCTCGGCAAGGACGAGCTTGGGAGAAACGACCTGAGGAGATACTTTCTCCTTAAAGCACTAGGTGAAATGTCGAAAGGCGAACCTAGAGTCTTAGATGAGAAATTGAAGAAAAATCTTGAGCAACTATACGCACCCCCATATCTGCCAGATGGGAGGGTTGAAAGCTTCTCCGACGATGGCCCATTAGCCATAATGACTGGTCGAATAGCTGCACAAAAGGGTATCAACATCCTACTGGAAGCTATTCCGCTCGTGCTTAGAAAAATAGGCAACGCAAAGTTCGTGCTCCTGCTACTTCCCGTATGGGGCTCCGAAGAATACCTTGAACCTCTCGTAGAAACGGTGAGAACCTATCCAGAAAATGTACGCGTAATATTCGGCATAGCCCCTAGCATATTCAAGCTAGCCCACGTATCGGCAGACGTTTTCGTAGCACCGTCCCTCTGGGAGCCCTTCGGAATAATGGCTCTGGAAGGAATGGTTACAGGAAATCCCATAGTAGCATCCAAGGTAGGAGGCCTAAAAGAAATAGTACTAGATGTGAGGAAGCATGGCACTAGCGGCACCGGGATCCACGTTACACCGGGCGACCCAATCGAGCTCGCCCAAGCTATAAGTGACTTAATGCTCGTGATGGAAGCGTCCAGAACTGGAAGTACAATGATAGCCACCAAGATAGAAGACGCCGAGCTGGCTAACCTGCTGTTTACAAATCCGAAGATTGGAAACGAGCTGAGAAAGTCGGCGATAAAGAGGGTAGAGCAGGAATTTACGTGGACCAAAGCGGCGGAGATGGCGCTTAATGTCTACCGCTCGATATGCAATTAGCTCTGAGTTGCTTCAGAAGATTATTAAATGGCTGCCCAAGCAAAGGTGGTTTCCTAAAAAAGGCAGAATATCGATCGAAGAAGCCATAGAAATACCGGGCGAAAAAAATCTACTATTACTTCAGCTTAGCGTAGATGGAAGCGAAGTATTTCTACCTATAATATTGGATGAAGAAAAACCTGGAATAGAAGTATCGCTGATTAAGGTCCAAGACAGATACATATACGAAGCCGAGTTCTCGGCATATTACTTTGAGAAGCTATTTAGAGACGAAATTGGAGTACTAGAAAAGAGGGGCTTTAAACCACTACCGCAGAAAATAGCTAGCATCGAAGCGCTAAGCAGATCTTCAACAAACAGGCTAATCAAACTAAACACGGACTTGGGCCCGCTGGTTGCAAAATGCTATAGAACGCTCAGCAGCGAAAATCAGGAACCGCTATTCCTTAGCTATCTTTCTGGAGAGTACACACCTGAAATCTACGCCTACTGGGAAGTGAAGGGAAAACCCATTGCAACGTTAATGGAATACGTGAAGATACTGGAAGATGCTGTAGCAGCCTTCTACAAAGCTGCACGCATCACCATTAAAAGAAAAAGGCTACAACTTCCACATGAACATGCAATTAGAGTTGCAAGATTCGTCGCAGGCTTCCACGAAAAAATGGCGGAATGCAGCAAAGCGTGGTGTAAGCCTGAAAAAATAAGCATCAATGACATAGTCGACTGGGAAAAAAGGATAGCCAGCTATGAAAACTTAATGCAGAGAGAATTAAGGGCTCTAAACGTACCTAGCATAGAGAGAAAAGCTGTAGCAAGAATAGACGAGGCAATTAAAATTCTTAAACAATATAGCGGGCTAATTAAAATTAGGACTCATCAAGATCTTCACTTGGGGCAGATAGCAGTCACCCAAAACCGGCTATTTATCCTTGATTTTGAAGGCGAGCCTCTAAGAAAATATAGGGTCGAAAAGGAGCCCTGCCTTAGAGATATTGCTTGTCTCTTAAGAAGCCTAGTTTACATAGCATTCTTTGCGCATAAGGATTTTCTAAGAAAGTCCAATCAATCGGTGTTTAAAGCATTTATTCAAGGTAAGGCTGGGTTGATGAGCGAGTGGTATCAGGCCGTTTTTGATGTCATTTTAGAGTCATATTTAGAATCCTTAAGTATTGAGAAGGTGTTAGGTGAAAGTCTTGAAAAAGATGAAGTAAAAAACCTTTTATTACCATGGCTGGTTGAACGCAGCTGCTATGAGTTTGCGTATGAAGCTAAATACCGCCCCGAAAATAGGTTCATCCCTCTCTTAGGTCTAGTTACGTTTTAGTTTGCTTGGTGAGAAGCCCTAGAGGCAGAGCTGAGCAGATGGAAGTTGCAGTACTGTATAAGAAGGCGACTCGTCGTCCATAGGCGTCCCAGAGGTATCCAACTGTACTGATTCCAAGTAAGAAGGCGAGACCAATGGCTATGTAGTACACTCCATAAGCAGTCCCCCTTAGCTCTTCAGGTACATATCGTGGAAGAACGGCTCTGGAGACGGTATCGTACATTCCCTGAAAAACTCCGAAAAGCAATGCTATAAGCACAGCATCCAGCCAGCTGCCCGTAGCGAAGACAAGAATAAACGACGTTAGTGAAAACATAAGAAAGGATAGTAGGAGAACCTTCTCTCTCCCCCATTTATCTGCAGCTATTCCTGAGGGGAAGCCGACCGCTGTGTGGGTAAGGTTTATCAGCATGTAAACTAGCGGCGCAGCAGCTAAGGGTATCCCAAGCTCCTGTGCGCGTACAATTACAAAGGAGAAGTTGTAGGCTCCTATATTGAAGATAACAAGCGATGCAAGAAGTAAGAGGAACGGTCCCCTAAGTATTTTAGAAGCTCCCTCAAGTATGCCACGCGGCTTTCTCTCTATTTTCACGTCTACCACGAAGAAAGCCAAAATAACTAAGGCTATAGCCGCTGGTATGAAAGATATAAGAAAAAGTGTTCGGGTGCCGTAAAGCGGCACTATAATAAAGGCTGTTAGGGGACCTAGAACAGCCCCGAGCTGGTCTAGTGTCCTATGTATGCCGAAGGCCTTTCCAGACTCCTTTTCCCTGACAGACTGACTTATGAGCGCGTCTCTCGGCGAGGTGCGTATGCCCTTTCCCAGCCTATCCAAAGTCCTGACTATGAGCGCGTCCAGCCAAGTTTTCGCGAACGCGAACATAGGCTTAGCAATGCCGGAGAATGCGTATCCAATAAATACGAAGATTTTTCTTTTGCCGAGCTTGTCCGACAGAACACCGCTTATTAGCCTAAACATGTAGTTCGTCATTTCAGCTATACCTTCCATGAGTCCCAAAGCAGCCCTAGTTGCGCCTAGTTCTTGAACAACGTATACTGGAAGAATGCCTAGAATCATTTCTGTAGACACGTCAGTGAAGAAGCTGACAAATCCTAGAGCAAAGACGTTCCTATATCCAGGTCTCTTTCGCTCTTTCCCCATGTGTCTCCCTCTTAGCGAAAAGCGCCTTTATTCCTATATAGGTTCCTATGCTATTTTTGTTCCAAAGCCACTTCTGCTCGGGCTGTTATCATATACCTCAGTAACATTTATGATATAAACAGGCCTATCGCGCCTATGTTCAGGAGGGGTATAATGATATGCATCGTGGATAAGCGTTACAAGTTCGTGATATTCTCCATCCATATGCACGTCTATTATTCCTCGAACCTCAAAACTTATCATTGGCGGCTGGAAGAATACTAGACAAGCATTTCTAGACCTTTGAACGATATTCCATGTGTGCTTTGAAGACCACGGCAACCTCTTAGCCAGCTCCACCGTAGCGAGTTTCTCAAAATTAACAAATTTTTCGGCTTCGTTCTCGGGCTTATAAACGTACTTTAACATTAGTTTTAAGCCTTTAACCGAATGGTCTTCATAAAGCTTTCTCATAGCTTCCTTCTCTCCCTTTATTTTCTCGTAGACTTCGTCCGACGCCTTCATATGGTCTCTAAACTCCTTCAAAGCCTCCGAAAGGATTTCACGCTTTAAAACATAGCCTACACCTACAACCTTGCCATTTACTTCGATGCTGCCGTCGGAATTGACAGCAGCAGTGCAAAGCACTGGGTTATGTCGCGTGAACTCCAAGAAGAATTTGCTGGGATCACCTATCTCTCCCTTGAGCATCTGCTCAGCTAGGCGTCGACGCGGATAATAGTTCCACTTCAGAAACTTTTCGGGCAATTTAACCAAGTTATTCCCCTCTCTTTTCCAGAAAACACATAGCAGAGGACGAAAATAAATATGAAATATTTAATGTGAAAAAATGCTATTCTCTGCTGTTTGTAGCTTTGCGTTGTGGACGCGTTGGGTGATAAGGGTACGGTATGTATTCTATTCCAGGCCTTTGCACGAGAGCCTGCGGGTATAAGTCCATTAGTTGATAGATTTCTGGGGGTATTTCGTCCTTCACGGGTAGTCCAAGCTCTTTTGCTCTACGTACAGTTATCGGGTAGTCATGAGTATACTTGCCGCTCACCAGTTCCTCGTAGATTCTTTCTGCCCCCTCTTTTCCGTACTTATCTTCGAGAAGCTCCATGATTATTTCTTTCATCTGGTTAAGCGACTTTTTAGCTATGTCGGCGAAAAGTAAAGTCTCGTCAGAAACCTTGTCCACTCCCTTTTCCTCCACAACCTTGAGAATGCTGGGAGCAGGCGCCGCGAAGCCGTCTTTAAGCGTTAACTGAGGATCCAAAGGTCCAAGCACTGCATGCGGGTCCATCCATATTTCATCCGCAGCAAGAGCAATTAGAGTACCGCCTGACATGGCGTAATGAGGGATAACGACTATCTTTTTTGCTGGGTGGCTTTTTAACGCGAAGGCTATCTGACTTGCTGCCAGCACAAGTCCTCCCGGAGTATGTAGAATAAACATTATAGGAGTGTCAGGTGGCGTTGTTCGTATTGCACGCATTACAGCTTCGCTGTCTTCTATGTCAATAAACCTATAGACGGGTATATTAAAGAAGCCCACCTTTTCTTGCCTATGAATCATAGTAATTACTCTGACCTTATACTTTCTTTCAATAAGTCTTATTAGGGAAGCTCTAGCGTTCTTAAGTGCTCTAAACTGGAGATGGGGCAACGCTAAGGTGAAGAAAATTAATAACCAGAAAAGTAAGGCAATAGGGTCAAAATAATATCCGTTCATGTGCTTTCCCTCACTTATTACTTTATAGTATTTTTCATAAAGGTTACTTTACAGAAAAGTGCGGTCTCGATAATTTGGTGAGAATAGTCTTTAATAAATCGGCCGGATAGTCTCCTAGGCCTAAAACCTTCACTTTACTTCGAGGCCATATAATGTCAGCTTCACGAGAAATCTCATAATAAACAGTATATTCGTCTCCCTTCATGTTTTCAGGCAATTTAGCGGACGCCTTCTCGCCCGGAAATAGCACAGCGCCAATTGCTACATCCTGTAGTTTGTCTCCTTCGGAAGTCTGCACCGTGACCTGAAGCTTCTCCAGCTTTAATGGATACTGGGAGGTGTTTGTAAATGTAACAGTTCCTTCTTGCTGATTATATGTAGCTTCTAAATTCTTTTCCCACTTCATATGCAAACCGTAAATATTGAAGTAGGGTTTTGGAAAGCCGCTAACCTCCTCACTACCCCTAAACTTCGTGATCATCTGAATTCTATAGTCTACGTCGTAGACTAGAATATACTTCTTAGAGTATTCTACCAGTACACCTTGATACTTCTTCCATTCTCCCTCTACATCTTTCACTTCAACGGTCACTAAACGACCAATGGCGTTTTCTAATAACCCGTCATATTCGGTGCCTAAAGTTCCCAGAATCTTAGACTGCATATCTTGAAGTCTCTTAGATATATCAGTGCTAAGAGTTGTCGTCTGTATAGGTACACCTGGAATGGAGGTAGCCATAAGAGTTGACTGGAGCATTTGAGTAGAGGAAGAAAAGTAGCTTCCAACGCGGTCTTTCACGTATGAAAGTGAATTAGAAAGCTTTCTCGAAGCTCTTAAATAAAACGGCGGATCGTATGCTACAGCAAGTTCCCTCCATATTTTTTTACGCTCTTCTTCTGAAAGAAGGTCTTTAAAGCGAAATATGCCGAAAACGTTGCTAAGCTCTGTAGAAAAAACTTTTCTCGAGACAAGCGAAGGCGGATACCAAGGATTAATTCTTAGTTCCTTCAAAGTAAAAGATTCTGGAAGAATATTCTTCTTCTTAAATTCTTTAATCAGCGTTTCCGCTTCTTCCAGGAATTTTTCATCCCCTGTTTCCTTATAGTTCTCATATAGAAACGCTAATAGAGAGACGGGATTTTCTATATTTTCCACATCAAAAAATATCTCAAATCCTCCGCCACTTCGAGGAAACGGGTGTAGCTTACCGAAGTATGCCTCGTTAGATAGTACAACTAGTACACTGTCTCCTGAGAACTTTTTAAGTACCCTATCTATCGTAAAATATTCAACTATGCCATAAAATAAAGAAACTATGAGTCCGAGAAGTATTATATAAAATAACGGCGCAAGATACTGCCAAATATCGAAAGCAAATACTTCCTGCATATCTATTATTCTTTAGCTAGCCTATGAAAAAAATTTATGGTGGAAATTCCCTAGGCGTAGTATCCGTTGATTCCTCCAGCTCATATAGTTGGGACTTCCAAGTCCACTCGCCGTTCTCAACGTACATCCAGTATTTTGGTATCCTCTTATAGACAACTGAAGAGTCCACGAGAAGTTCTCCATAGGGCATTTCAGCCTTCACTTTTTGAAGCACCTTGTATATATCCTCCTGTATGTTGCATGGAGGCTGACCCACAACTAACGCCTTATCGTTCTCTATAAAAGCATTGAAGAAGGAAGGTATTTTGACTAATGCTCTTGCAGCCGACTTGGCCGCGTCTCCTCTGAAGTAATATACCCGTAAGGGCACTTCGCTGGGATCATAGAAGTATCCTACTGAGTTGCCTATCCATGCTGGCTTAACATGACGTCGGACATGGTAGCTTATGGCCTGCACGGTGACTTTGGGGAATGTAGGATCGTCTTTCAGTGCCTTTTTAACAGCTCGGTAAGGTCTCATGAAGGCATCCACCATTCTGCCCTGAATTATAGCTAAGTCAATTTTATCAGGAGACCTTTTGTCAGGTGGCCACTTCTCCACTCTCCAGCTTAATGCATCGATTACATCAAATAGTTTACCGAAATCGGGTACAATACGTTTTTCCTCCGGTATGTACTTGTAGAATCCATCTTCGAAGTTCCACACAGAGTACTCGTAGCCACGAATAATCTCAACTATCTTCACGGTTTTTTCTAGTTCCTCTATGTATGTCTCAAAGTATGCTGTAGGAACAACTGCAACTATCAAGTACAGGGGCTTAAGACCGTACAGTTTTCTGACAGATAAAGTATATTGAGGCATCTTTCCAACTTTAAACGGCTCGGCCAATATGGCCAAAGGCAGAAGATTCAACATTTTGTAGTTCACGCGGAAGTAAATTCTACCCCTCTGCTTAATACTTTCTACTATCCTCTTTACTGTTGATCTTGGTATTCTAGTTATTCGTGCAGCCTCTCCAATAGTCCAAGCGGCTGTTAATGATTTTGCTACCTCAAATTCCTTTTGACTTATTTTATTCAAATGTACACACCACTATTCTTATAATAATCTTATTAATATCTCTTTTTATAGAATATTGCATGTGTATCTTTTTTTGAAGAATATTCTATCTAGCTTTTACCATGACCTTCAAATATGATGAAAAAAGGGTCAAAATCTCTATATTTAACCTTTCAAGTTTGATTCTTCGGTAAAGCTAATTCTGAATTGTGTGATATTTGCTTTAAAGTAGCATCATATGTATAAAACATGGTTCCTTCACATGTAGTCTCTGAGCACAAATTTTTCCCTATTCATTTTGCTTTTAACTCTTTAGATAATATTTATACATATGAGAAGCATTCTGGGCATAATATGCAAATTATGTTGAGTTTAACTCTAGTGATAGTAATGATACCAGTGGGCTTCTTAGCTGCATTAGTGGGCATAGGCGGAGGAACGATAATTGTGCCACTCCTAACCCTCTTTTTTGGCTTGCCAATAAAGGAAGCCGTGGCAATAAGCATAGTAACTGTAGTAGCTGCCGGAATAACAGGCGCCTCGAGATACCTTAAGCAAAAAATCACGAATATTAGGCTTGGCCTATTTTTGGAAATGAGCACTACACTGGGAGCAATGGCAGGAGCCGTTCTCGCTCTCTCTCTGCCCTCCTTTGTACTATTTCTGCTTTTAGCAACCGTTTTAATATACGTAGGTCTTAACCAAATATACCGAGGAAAGAAGGAAAGAGAAATGATAAAGCACAGAGCCTACGAGAAAATACATGAAGATACTATAGCTAAAACCCTGAATCTTTCAGGAAAGTACTGGGATGCCGCTGAAAACGCCGAGATCAAATACAAAGTAACCAACACTCTACAGGGCTTATTCGCTTCTATCACCGCCGGGCTCGCTTCGGGAATGCTGGGCATAGGAGGCGGCGTATTAAAAGTTCCAATAATGAACGAAGTAATGAAAATTCCAGTAAAAGTCGCTGTAGCAACAAGTAAGTTCATGATGTGCCTCACAGCCTCAGCCGCCGCCTTGGTATACATAAACGAAGGAAGAGTAAATCTACACCTTGCCTCGGCAACTGTATTAGGCATAATGATAGGTGAACTTATCGGAACACGTGTAATGAACAGAGTACACGCGGATAAGATAAAAATGCTTTTAGGATTAGTGCTCGCCTATTTTGGATATCTTATGCTAGCAAAAGGTGTTTACCAATTTTCTGGAGTAAAACTGCCGGGTGCATAGGATGAACCTAGAAGATATTGCGTGTAAAGGCCTAACCTTGGGATTAACAATTTCACTTATCATCTTGACATTAGGTTTCTTTTTTGCATATATAGTCCACAGCAGTCCGCTAACCGCCATCCTATTTTATGCTGGGATAATGATACTAGTTACAACCCCCGTAATCATGATAACGGGGCTTTTAATAGTTTTTATAAAAATGAGAGAAAAATACATGTCTCTAATCACATTAACAGTAATAATTATAATTATAATTAGCGGATTATTAAAAAGATGATAGAATCTATACTACATCTACGTCGATACTCATCATAGCTTTCCTAAATCTCAAAGCCCCCATCAATAGCAGAAAAAGAATAACCGTAATAATAAACGCCATATCTCCCAGATACGGCAAAAGAGACAACCTCCCCTCCCTCTTTTCAATTATATAACGACAAGGCATGCCGTCGCCAGTCAGCCTGTACGATATCAATACGGAGTAATTTACGGCAATCCCTTGAGTTCTCACCAAGTTAACGATTTCTTGAGGCCCGAGAATAGCTTCAAACTCTTTTTCGCTCGTGACAATGGTTATATTTCCCAGTGTAATTTCTAAATAACAATTTACCGCTTCGGAGGGTACGTGGTTCCTAATTATTATAACAGGCATTAATGGAAACCCCAGCAAATGAATGGAAGGCTTAATTTCAAAATTGCTTGCATTATGCAACTCGACAATGCAAGTCTTTGAATTATATAGCATCATGCTTTCGTTTCTAATGCATATTTCGCAGAATTCTATCCCACTTACCGTAGGTGTGCGTTCAAGCCAAGAACCATTAAAGTAGGCAAAACATTCTCGTTGGAGAGGCTCATTGGCGAAGAAAAGGCGAGTAACGTTAGATATGTGTAAAGGAAGGTTCTTCGTGAAACGCTGGGAATTATTAAGTCGTTCAAGTACAATTTTTATGCCATTGATTTCGCATTCCATGCTGTTTTGGCTATAGTTAGCGATTACTTCAATTACGGCTTTGCTGCCTAAAAAACGCAACGAGGAATTGAAAGTCAAAATAGAACCATTAACTCTACATTTCAATTCTACAAATTTTTGAAGGCTGGAAGAAGTGGAATAGTTTAATAACATATTGCATGGCTCAGCGTTAACTAGCGTGGCAGCTAGACTCAATATTGAGATAAACATAGTAATCGTAATGACTTTATCACTGTAGCGCATTTTAATCACGCACAATTTTTTAATATAATCTAAGGTTTAAAACGTTGGTGCACTAATTGCTGCTAGCAAAAAAGAAATTATTAAGTTTTTATGAAACAGAAGTCGCCGGAGAAGGAGGCAAAGCTTTAACTATACAGGCAAACATAGCATATAACAACCATGTAATAAAAGGCATCCTAGTTCTAGCCGGAGAGGAGACGCATACCCAGTTTGCTAGAGTAGCAACTTCATTCATAAAAACGCTTCTCAGCAAAGCACTAAAGAAAAAGGGCTATCTAGCAACTCTTAGAAAAACTAGAACGCTTGGATCAACAGCTGCAGTTATAGGTAATGTATTGTACCTTGACCCGGGACCTAGCGGAATAATAAAATTAGGCAGAAAAAACATTGAAGTGTCCGAAACTACAAGGCTAACTAAGAAACCAACGGAAATTACACTAATTACCTCTGGAATAAAAGGAAAAATATTCTTTGCCAGCAAAAAATCCAGAAAGAATAAAATCGATTCAATGCATGTTGCAACAATGAAGGGTAAAAGAAAAAACAACGAAGATACAGCGGCGTCCTTATCTCTTAAACTTTATAATGGAACTGAGGGCGCACGTAGATACATTATATTAGCAGTAGCGGATGGAGTAGGAGGGCTCAAAATAGGCGAAAAAGCAAGTTTAGCGGCAATAAACGGTTTTATTCAAAGAATAATTGAAAGAATCCTGTTGCAGACTTATATGAAGCAAACTGATATGGAAGAAGCCGTAAAACACGCTAATACCGAAGTTTTAAACGTTGTAAAAACCGTAGGCAAACAAGCAGCAACAACTCTTACAGCAGGACTAATAGAGGGAAACCGCTTATTGATAGCTCATGTGGGGGATAGCAGAGCTTACCTGATAGATAGGGGCATCAAAAAAGTATTTAGACTCACAAAGGATCATAAAATAAGCCCTCAAAGTCACATCATAACCAGAGCGTTGGGCATAAGGAAAAACTTAGAGGTAGACCTGGAAGAACAAGTTATTACACCTTGTTCAACAGTTTTCATATGCTCAGATGGTGTGACCGATGTAATAAATGACAATGAAATAGGTTCTATAATCGTAACCGATCCTCTTCCAGCAACTTTTTCTCAAAAAATATTTTCAATGGTAAAGTCACGTGGAGCGCCAGATAACGCTACTATTTCAGCGTTTTCTAGAAATATCGAAATAGGTTAAAGCTACGTTCCTCCAAGCTCTTCCTCCTCCTTCAAAGCCTCCTCTACTTCCTTTTCTTCTCTGATAATCCTCTTTTTAGATGTGCTCCACATCCACAGTGCGTAAGCGTAAAGCAGTATTGAGGGAATGGAAAGTAGCATTATGAGCTCGTAATAGGCGAGTGGTATGGGCGGCCTAGAGCTGAAAGCGTTGAAATTAGCTATCATGAAGCTTATCATAAGCCAAGCAGTAGAAAAGTTGAGTACCGCGCTTCCTGATTCTCCAATGCCGAGTCCAGGTATCCTTTTAGAAGAGAATGGGTAGAACAGGTTTCCGCCCATGAATCCAAGCTGGTCTTCAATTATGTGCAGCCAGAAACCAATCATCGAGGCGAACGCTAGTTGCAGAGAATGGGGATAACCTATAAGCTTAAAGATGACGTAAATGAGGGCAGCAACGAAGACCCCTGTCACGAAGGAATGAGACCATTCGCGGTGCCAAGGCAAGAACACCTCCTCAACTTTATCACCAACTCTCTTAAAGCCTATGCTAGGCCCAGAAAAAGCCTCGATAACTGTCGGCTTAGGGTATTTCTTTTCAAAGGGATATCTAGTCTTGACTTCCGCCATTCTCCTATGCTTCGGTGGCATTTTCTCGTTCACCACGTTGCCGCCGACAGTAACGTAAGGACCTATGGCAACCCGCACTATCTGAGCATCAGAGTCCAGATCCACGATATACCGACGATAAATATCGCCAGTATATCTAATCGTCTGCAGCTTCACTCTAACTTCTTCTCTCTCGTAAGCAGCATCTATAGCATCCGCAACTCTTTGGGCAATAAACATGGGGTGAGGGGCATCAGAAACTATAAAGACTTTTTCTTCGCCCTCAAAATCCAAATACCCTGCAATGCTTACTTCTTCGCCCTCTCTGATCTCTCTACCAATAGCCGAAAGCAGTATGTTGACGTCGTCTCCTAAAGCTTTAACCTTAATTTTGCCCGTGCCGTCGTCTAGCTCAAACTCCAGCTTGTCTCCACCGTTTTTTACTTTGTATGCTCTCCCAGAAATCATGCATAGTTGATACCTTTTCTCAGCGGAAAGCTCATTTATTTTTCTCTTTATAGGAACTTTGTTTTCCTCGGGGTCCAAAGGCGCGGGGTCGATGTTGTAGTCCCATTTTTCGAGAAACTTCCAAAATTTGAAGTCAAAAAAGTCAGGAAGGTAGGCTGCGGCTGCAGGCAGAAGGGGGAACAGACAGCCCATCTGGACATCGCGCATAAGCTCTATGAAAAACGTTGACGCGGCGAGTCCTGAAAGATAATGCACCAACCCCCTCATTTTTCTCACCATAGACCTATTAGCTTCGCAAAGGCCTCTGCGGTACCAGTCATGCTCAGCAGTACAGGAAAGATTAATCCGCCTAGGCAGTAGCTGCGCCTAGTATTAAAAAGCGATGACATGAATCCTATAAAACCAGCAACTACCATAATAAAGACTCCAAGAAAACCAGTCAGAGCACAGGCAATGCCTAGGAGGAGTATGAGTACAGCAACGGAGACATGCTTATAGTAGGCTGACACGACCTTCGCAACGGCTTTGGAAAGAAATATCGAGCCTATAAATGATATGCCGCTCGCCAGGAGCAAAGCACCTATAGAGTAGACATATTCGACGTAAGATTTTGGCTGATAAATGCTACTCACGAGCCACGCTGCGCTACCGCGGGTAAGCGACGCGGCAGGAAGAAACAGGAACAATAAGGCTCCCACATAATATATGAACCGGTTTGCTCCTTGGCTCACGATAAACGTATCGTCGCCCCGCTGCGAAGTTATGTGCCCAGCGACAAGGGCTCCCATACCTCCAGTAATTAGCGGGAAAAAGGCCGCTATGTAGCCGCCTAACGCTCCACCAAACACGCCGCTCAGCATCGCTTTAGCATCAACCTCTACGATATCCTCGGTGCTTTGCCTCTCAATCTTCACGTCAGAAAGTATATTGAGAACAACCCATGGAAGTCCAAAGAAGCCTAAGAATAGCGGTGTAAGTCTCACATAGGCAAAAGTAGCGGGCAAAACATTAGTGTACATGACAATAAACCCTAGAACGCCGCTAGCGAAGAACACGAATAACCCGCCGAGCGCTTGGCTCCAAGCTACTGCCAGCCTCCAGCCTGGCTTTTCAACCCTGTCCCCCTTTTTCAGCCACTCACTCATAAACATGAAGAGCACCAGAGCTGCCAGGAAAAGGGGAATATACGGGTTAAACAAGTCTCTCAAAATGGGTAAAACGTAAGGCATCAGCGGAAGCGATGCAGCCAATATAAGGGAGGCTGCAAACGCTCCAAGCAATGTGAGCAAAGTAGCTTCATGCCCCCTACCTATTATTAGGTAGCGTTGCGTGGGAAAGAGCATAAAAATCATGGTATCGTCTGCAACGCTGAAATACGTAGTACTAATAGTGCTTGCATAAGCGAAGCTTACCACAGCGCCGAGCGTAAAGAAGGGAAATCCTTCCTGCGGAATAAACGTTAATATAGTGCCAGTCGAAGCCAATAGAGCTATCACGTTATAGACGTGAAACCCAGGCATCCACGAGAATAGGAGGCCTGTAGCCGCCCCCACGAGTGTCCACAGAATTACCGAAAACGGGTCTAGCAAACCTTTCACCCCTTAACGCCTAAAGGCGAGAAAACAACTATCTCCAGCTCGCCCCTATAAATATCGACATAACCTGCAACGCTTATTTCAGCCCCCTCAGATATTTTAACCGAAGTTATCTCGTTATACACGCTTGCAGGAATGAATATTTTTATTCTGCCCGTTTCATCTTCCAAGTAAAAGAGCGTAAAAGATGACCTTTCCACTAAGTTAGTAACCTTACCTTTAGCGGCAACTATTTTCCCCTTTATAGACTCTGAAATATCAGCAACTTTGACAAAGCTTACTTTACTTATCTCGGGCGCCTCAATATTTTTAATATTTAGATCGCCGCCGCCCCGAACAGATGCAAGTACTATTACCTTATTATTTATTAAATTAAACGGATTAAGAGCCATCATAATCTCCCTCTTAACGATTCCGCTAGCTTCACCGGTTTCATCGATAAGCTTCAATAAGTAAGACCTAGAGTCAGATAAGTATTCCCGAACTTCAAGGTAAGCCCTCACAACAACAGTCTTACCCACATAGCCTGAAAGTGAAGCTATCTCAACCTCCATAGGCTTCTCCGGCGCACGAAATGCAATATCCTCAAATCCCTTAACCACTATTTCAGGAGACTCGCCCCTATACAGGTAAACAATCCCTGTTACAGTAGCCTCTACACCTGGTCTAATAGACTCCACAAGCTGAGCATACTTGGCTCCATCAATAAACTTCATAAAAGCAGGCACAAGAACCGTTATTTCTCCCTCGCCAGTATCTACCCAGAACAGCAAGCCAGATGAGACTAGCCTAGATCCAGTAATAGTGCCGCTTGCTTTAACGTATTTTCCTGCTAAGGAGGTGTCAAGAGAAGTCACTTCAACGGGCTCGCCGGTCTGCGTCTCTATCTGGAGAAGCCCTGCGGCCTGTAAAATTCCATACGTGTATGTTTCTCTGACCCTCAATTGGATTTCTGCCGTAACTTTATCTCCGGGAAGCGGAATTTTCCTCTGCTTAAGAACTTCTAGCGAAACCGGCTGGTAAATGTATATGTTCATAGACATTGTGCCATCAAATATGGAAAAACGTATAGTAAGCTTCCCAGTACTATTATCGAAGTATGGGATTCCGTCAACCGTGCCCTTCACCCTCACCGTAGCGTAATTGTATAAGTAGTTGCCATAAACTTCAGATATGGATACGAGCGGCGCCGATGCGCCTTGAGCGAGAAAATACACAATATATATGCCGGCTACCGATGTAATAATAGAAAGAATAAGCAGGTATCTAACGCTAATTTTGCGCGCTGGCTTTCTACCCTTTTTATAGAGGTCCTCGAGTATGACATCTATCCGGCTTGAACTCATACCGGCACCTTCTATAATTAAAAAGTAACTGATGGAGTTAATATTCGCATCTTCCTTTAAAGCATAACGTGCCTTGAATAGCGTATTAAAATATCACTCTAACTAGTTATATGAAGGCAGGTTCAGAGAACATGCTTAGCATTCATATAGTAATCGAAGTAGACGCTGTAAACGGAAGGCTAGGACACGGAACGATCTACATAAACAGTAAAAACCTAAATGAAATGGCTAAAGAGCTCGCAGTAAAATTTAGGGAGGGAATAAGCATTTCAAATTCTTGGCCTAAATGGCCCGAAAAAATTGAAGGAAAAAGAGCTTACTGGCAGATAAGGCCCTACATCCGCTACCTAAAAGGAAAATTATTATATTCATACGGCCTACGCATTGACTTACTAGGAGAAATACGCGTTCCAATAGCACTAAGCAAATGGTATATTGAAAAAGATACTGTATACTTAGACGCTCGCGTAGAAAAGCCCATGTCAGCAATTATTGGTCCATTCGTCTATAAAGGCTATCCAATAAACTGGCAGGGAAAGATGCGCGTGGAGAAAGGAGACAACTACGACTACATAATAATTTCTAGCATCGGAAATACAATATCATTAAGTGCGAAAATTCGCCCAGTTCAACCACTAGTTACAGGGTTTTTCGAATATGAAGCCGAGGAAAGCGAAATCCCAATTAAAGTTATAAGCCCTAGAAACGCCGAGATAAAAAGAAAAATAATTGCTAGGCTTCCAGACCTTTTAATAAAAAACTCGGTTAACTAGCAGCCTAGGTTTTAGCTATTAGGTGAGCAAACCCAGCAGCTTGGGTTTCCCAAAGCTTCGCGTATAGACCCTTTCTCCTCAGCAAATCATCGTGCCTCCCACGCTCCACTATCCTACCATGGCTCAAAACGTAGATTCTGTCCGCCCCCGTTATAGCTGCGAGCCTATGAGCAATCACGATAACAGTCATTTTTCTCTCCCTCATCAGCTCTCTTAAGCCCTCGTAGATTCTAAGCTCGCTCAAGACGTCCACGTTGCTCGTAGCCTCGTCTAAAACCAGAACGCGGGGCGAAGAAACAATAGCTCTCACAAGCGAGATGACCTGTTTCTGTCCTCTCGAGAGATTTTTGCCCTCACCCACAACCTCAGTCATCAAGCCATTAGGCAAAGCCTCGAAAAGATCCTTAACGCCAAGCTTCTCCAAAACCTCCTCTACCATTTTTCGATCTTTGCCGCTTCCGGCCACAATGTTGTCTAAAACAGTGCCGCTGATGACCGCAGGTTCCTGAGGCACATAAGCAATAACCTTACGTAAATACCCTAAATCGTACTCTTCTACCGGAATATTATCGAGCAATATCTTACCGCTCCAAGGCTCATAGAAACGAAGCAACAGTCGAGCCAAGGTGCTCTTACCGCTACCCGTAGGCCCGACGACGGCTACCATTTCGCCTGGGGCAGCGTTAAGCGAAACACCCCTAATAACTTCGATGCCTTCTTCATAGCCGAAATGAACGTTCTCGTACTTTACATGCCCAATAACTGGCTTTACGAGCTTGCCGCCCCTTTCCTGCTCAGCTCTAAGGAGGTCGGTTACGCGCTCAGCTGCGGCGAGAGCCGACTGAATAGTGTTAAAAAACAGCGCAAGTGTCTGTAGAGGCCGGAAAAACATGTCCAAATAGCCGTAAAAAGCCACCAGAACGCCGACGCTTATCTCGCCGCTCAATATGAGAAGACCGCCAAAATATAGGATTATGGCTCCGCCAACCGCCCTAATAACAGACATTATCGGGTTTACTGAGGAAACTATCTTCGTTGCTTGAACGTTCATCTCAACGTATTCCTTACTTACCTGCTTAAACTCCCGCTCGTCCCTCTTCCTGCGCTGAATAAATGTTTTCACAACCGCCGCACCAGAGATTTCCTGCTCCACTTTAGCCGTAACCTTCGCTATAGCCTTCCTAGCCTGGCGGAACGTCTTTCGGGCGCGAACAGCCAAGTAATAGTTGATAGCAAAGATAAGCGGGATAAGCGGCAGTATGGCGGCAGTAAGCTTCAAGTCTATTGTAGCCATGATAACGAACGCGCCGCTCATCGTAACGATATCCGCAACTGTGTCTATGAGACCGCTGGTAAACGTGTCCCCAATAACGTCTACGTCGTTCATCACTTTAGAAACCGTCCTACCAGTCTCCTCGCGCCGAAGAATAGCTATCTTAGTTCTAAGCAAAACCCTGAAAAGCCGATTTCTCAGATCTCTAACAAAGCTTTGCCCAGTAAGAGACATAAAGTAAACGCGCACGTAACCTATAACCCAGTAAGCCGCGGCACCCCCCAGAAAGTAGAGCGAGTACATCATTAACCTATCAAAAGCGCCATTATATGCAGCGTCAATCAGGTAGCCTGTTAGCAGCGGAAAAATGAGGTTCAAAATCATGCGCAGAAATGTTGCAACAACGACAACTACGAGGTACTTTTTATAAGGTTTAAGAAGCGGTAGTATACGCTTAATTATCTCTTTGGCAGGTGTTGCCGCCTTTTCTTCCTCAAGTCGACCTAAACCCCGAAAACGCCACCCCATCAGCTCACCACCCCGCGCTTAGCAGCGCCCCTAATCTCCTTCTTCACCCTGCCATTTTCCAGCACTATAACTCTGTCAGCAATAGCCATCGTGCTAGGCCTTTGAGTAATAACTATGAGAGTTTTCCCCTTCAAGTGCTTAGTTAACGCCTCATATATTGCCCTTTCAGTTTCAGCGTCCACTTCGGAAGTAGTATCGTCAAGAACCACAATCTTGGGATCGGCGAGAAGAGCCCGGGCAAGAGCCAGCCTTTGCCGCTGACCGCCGCTAAGCGTGACACCTCTCTCTCCAATTTCGGTGTTGTAGCCCTTGGGCAGGCTAACTATAAAGTTGTGGATATGCGCTAGCTTTGCCGCCCAAATAACCTCATTCGTGGAGGCATCGGGCCTAGCGTAAGCTATATTATTCCTGATAGTATCAGGGAATAGGTAGACGTCTTGGTGAACTACAGTAACCTGGCGCCTAAGCGACTCTAAAGTAACGTATCTTATATCCTGCCCATCAATTAGTATTCTACCCTTTTTAGGATCCGCTAGGCGAATAAGCAGCATTGCCAGCGTACTCTTCCCGCTGCCCGGAGGACCAGTAATTGCGACAATTTCCCCGGGAGCTATTTCAAGGGAAAGCCCCTGAAGAACCCACGTCTTACCATCATAGCTGAACCAGACATCGTCAAACTTTACCTGTCCCTCCTTCACCACAAGCGGAACCGCGTTAGGATGCTCCTCAACATCGCTTTTCGCGTCAAGAACCTCAAACACCCTCGACGCCGCAACCCTAGCTCTCTCCATAATAACCGTAAGAAAGCCCAGCGAAGTTATAGGCCAAGAAATCATGCCAACATACATCGAGAAGGCCGCCACATCACCGACACTTAAAGCGCCGCTTATAACCTTCATGCCGCCGTACCAAAAAACGACAAGCACGGCCATATTCACGATGAAGTTTAGAGTCGGCCATATAGTCGCTCTCAGCTTACCTACCGAAATGAGATGCTTAGCGTATGATGCATTGTGTCCAAAGAACCTCTTAAACATGTAATCGCTGGCACCAACGGCCCTTATTGGTATCATAGCCACGAGCGTCTCCTGAAGAACAGTAGTCATCTTAGCATAATCCTCCCTAGCACGTTCAAAGTGAAACCTAACCTTCTTAGCGATCCTCCTTATGAGGAAAGGTAGGGGTGTGAGGATTAGAAGCGAGATTAAGGTGAGGTCTACGCTCATAGAAAGCATAGCTCCCAGAGAAAATATTAGCAGCACAAAGCCCCCCATAAATCCTGCGAACGTAAACCTGAAGAACCCCTTAACCTGCTCCACGTCTCCTGTTACCCTAGCCACAAGCCTCCCAGTCCCCTGCTTGTATAGGTATGTAAGCGATAGTTCCTGAAGCTTTCTATAAAGCTCCACCCTCAAGTCGAATGACACCAACTCTGCCAATTTACGAGTCTCTACTCTCTGAATGAATGAGATACTCCCCTGTATAATGGCTAGAATGATAAATAGCGCCGCATAAAGCGGCACTTCCTCCCAGCGGAAACTCGCAACCAGGTTTATAGCCTGCCTAGCCACTAAAGGCGCAAACATGCCAGCTATAGCGCTAGCTGCGGAGGTAACCACCGAAATTATCAGCTCCTTTTTATGCTTCAAAGGATACCTAAGCAGCCTTCTCAAAACCGTTACCATCACCTCCAACTATCTTAGAAAACTCTGAAACAAGCAAATCAAACTCGGGATAGGAAACCATGCGCATCATGGTCAAAAACTCCAATGCCGGCCCAAGCCCCCGCTCGATACTCCTCTTACGCCACGCCAAGACATCTTCAAGCGCTTTGGAACGCAGCTTAAAATAAGCTCTTAAAAGCTCCGAAAACTTCTCCGCTCGGCACTTTAAACCAAACGTTTCTATAGCCAGCGAAGCTATGTCCTTAACGTGAGAGCCGAAGAACCGGCTTTCCGCCAAAGTGCACGAGATAACGTAAATCTTAGCTGACGCCCTATAGTATTTCTCAACGAGGTTCCTCTTTTTCACCGTCTTAGAAACTTCTATCAAACCATGCTTCTCTAAAAGCTTCAAATGATAAGACACTGCCTGCAAAGAGATCCCGAGAAACCTCGCCAGCTCTGTTGCTGAGTGCTCCCCCATCTTCAACAGATGAAGTATCCTTCGCCGAGTATCGTCGAAAAACATCTTAGCTACGTCTAAATCGCGTATAATCATCACATCCATCATATAAGCAAAGACAAATAGGGTGCTTAAAAACTTTTTTAATCGATAAAAAATAAATTTGAGCGAAGAATAATTGATAAACGTTATCAACATTTAAGTTATTGCCATGAAGGATAGGTTACTACGTTACTGGGTATATTTCCGAAGGGGACATGCCACGTACCTGGCATTCCTGATAAGCTTTGCAAACTTCATAGCCATACAGTACAGACTAGTAATTGAAAACGTGCCAGCATTAGCATCGCTTTTCCCCCGCCTTGCATACTTCCTCGTAGCGTTCGCAGCGATATACCTCCCCATATGCATAGTAATCGGGTGGTGGGACTACAAAAAAGGCGGAGTACCAGTAGAAAAAACAGTCAGCACGCTGGCAAACCCCTGGAACAGGGACATAACCCTAGCATTAATACTGCTGATGCAGGACAAAAAGGATGAAGCCATACAAATACTATCAAAATGGGTAGAAAAAGAGGCACGAGAAGGTGCGCAGCGATGATTCTCTCCGATATAGACATTAAAAAATATATAGAAAGGGGAGAAATTGTAATAGACCCGCTGTGTCCCGAAAACATAGGACCGTGTTCTGTAGACCTAACTCTTTCCGACACCTTCCTAGTTTTCGAGGGAGTTGACATAATAGACCCCCAGAAATTCAACGACTTAAAAAGAAGCACCAAAACAATAAAAACAAACGGCAAACCATTCACCATAAACCCCCACCAATTCATCCTAGCAATGACCCGCGAAAAAATAGCAATAAGCAAACAGTTAGCAGCAACCCTCGAAGGAAGAAGCAGCATAGCCCGCCTAGGCCTAATAGTCCACGCCGCTGGCCTCGTAAACCCAGGCACTGGAATACTGCAACCAAAACCCCTCGTACTAGAAGTATTCTGCGAAAACACGGCGCCAATAAAACTCTACCCAGGCATGAAAATAGTCCAAATAATATTCCACAAACTAACAACCCCAGCCAGCAAGGGATACGACGAAAGAAAAGAATCCCAATTCGCCGCCCAGAACAAGTGGATGCCCGAAAAATTCGAGAACACCACGACAACTTAATAATTCTACACAACTAAAAATTATTGAGAACCGGTGAATTCGATGAAAAAAGAAACGCTCCTAGCAGGGCTAGCGACAATCCTTGCCGACGCAGCAATATTTTATTTATATCCTCCCCCTGTAGCGGAGATAATAATAGGTGCAGGTCTCGCACTCTGGGTGCTGCTCGTAGTATTCTGGATATCCAAACTAGTAGCCCAGAAAACAAACAAATACATATCCAGGAAATTCATCCACTTCACCACGGGCGGCCTAGTCTCACTGCTAATATGGTACACGTGGTTCACCGGAAAACCACTGTTCACACAGCCAACCGTGCCCGTCGCCGCGTCCTTCGCCCTCGGATTCCTAACCTTAGCATACCACCTAGAGAGGAAGGAGCTAACCTGGTTCCAAGTAGAGAAAAATCTGGGAGAAGTATGGTTCTGCCTAACTTGGGGCACAATCTACCTCCTATTCTGGCACGACATACCCACAGCCAGCGCCGCGACAATGTTTATGGCCTACGGAGACGGAGTAACGGGAGTCGTAAGAAACTACGTGTACCGCAAATGGACAAAAGGGCTCTGGGGCTCCGCCGCGATGCTTGCGGTCTCCATACCAATAGGACTGGTGTTAAAAGGCATAGGAGGCGCAATAGCGGCCATAGCGGCAACCCTAATAGAACTATGGCCAAAAATAGACGACAACATCACCGTGCCCATAATATCAGCGACGACGATGTACCTAGTCCCGGTATAGCTATGGCGTAGGAGTAGGAAATATCATCCTACCCAAAGCATCGCCATAAATCTCCAACAAGTTAAAGTAAACCAGCGTAATCGTAAGCATAAAAATCGTGTGAAGCAGCCCAGCCCCCACTCTGTTGGCCTTAAGCTTGCCAATAATAAGCCCGCCGAAAAACGACTGGAAAGCAGCAGTATAAAACAGTATAGCATTAATAGATGCAACATCAATTCTCAAGCCCCCGAAAGCAGATCCCATACCAGCCAAAACAGCCAACGGCTTAACAAACACATAGATAAGTATAAACGAAATAAAAAGAAAAATAGCTATAGCCACGTACACAACAGTAAAATACGGCGAAACTTGCGTGCGCCTCTCCTCCTCATAAGCTCTAAGCATCGCGTACATCTCGGCAGCGCTGTCAAGAACATCAACAACTTTGCCGCCGCTCTGATAAGCCGTAATAAGCGTAATAACTGCCCGCTTAAAACTCACAACCCCAAGCTTATCAGCCAAGCGATGTAAAGCCTCCTCCAAAGACATGCCAAACTCAACTTTAACAATAACGTTTCTCATCTCGCTTCCCAGCGGCCCCGGAGTAATACTCGCAACGCTCTCCAAAGCTTCAATAAACGGCAGACCAGCGCGAATAGACTCGCCCAGCCCCTTAAAAAACGGCCCCAGGTTCTTATTAATAGAGTCAATATAACGTCTATTAAAGAAGTCCACAACCGCATAAGGAAAAATACCGAGCAAAACAGAAAGAACAAGCAAAGTATTAATCCTGGTAGACTTAATGACCGGAGAATCCAGCGTAAGCCTCTGAGAAAGAAGCTCCTCCCTATAAAAAGTAACCAAAACAAATAACGGAATAAACGCCAAAAACACGCTCAGCCCAGCGAGTAGAACCTTCTTCCGTGCAGTAAGCACTATAAACGGCATAGCACTACACCTTCGACAACACAGAATCAATCATAATCAAAACACTAACAGCCGAAACCGGAATAACAACAAGAGTAAGGATAAATATTAGCAACAGAGGAGGAATGCCCGCAACGCTCCCACCTAGAAGAGACATCACAACCATCATAACAATCATAATAAGAGGCGCCGCGACCATCATAGTAACGTACATCTCCCCAATAAGCGCCAAAGAGTTCGAAATGCCGCGAAGCGCGGTCATCTTATCCTCAAGCAAACGCCTAGCCATAAACATCGCATACTCCTTCAAATCCCCACTAGTAATAAACGTGTCACGAAGCCCCGTCATAAACACCTTAAAAGAAATAGAAGGACTACGCTCAGCAGCCCGCTCCAAAGCCGTAGCAGTATCAACATTAAAAAGCTCTATATCCCTAACGATAAGTCCAAACTCCCTAGCAAGATCCTTCTCACCTTCAACCCTAGCCGCCTCCCAAATAAGCCGCTCAACACCCACGCCCGCGCCCGCAAGCGACGCCATATAACCCACAGCATACGGCAACGCCGCGTCAATCCGAGCCCGCCTAGAACGCTTAAGATAAAACGGCAAATAAAGGCCAAACCCAATAACAGCAACAATGTAGATAAGCGCCAAAACAACAGACGCCGCAACAGCCCTAACAAAAGGAAGCCGCATAAAGACTAGATGAAGAGGCAGACTAAGCACAAACACAAATGGAAACCCAAAAACAGCAGCAGCAACAAAAAACGACAAATAAACATGGTAAGGCACCGCCAACCCACTCGACAAATAAGCCTGCTTAAAAGCTGGAAGCCGCTCAGCCCAGCGCCGAGCCAGCCCGCCAAAAAGCTTGTAAGCAACGAAGCTCATAGCTCACCCATCTTAACAGCGTTATAAACACGCGTAGGATTATAGTAATACTCCCTCACAACGGCGCTAATAGCAGCGTAATCCGTCTTACCTTTCTCCGCAAGATAGCGGATAATCTCCTCCCTCCGATCAAGCTCCTCCAAAATCTCATCGTAATCCTTAAACTTCTCCTCAGCAAGCTTCTTCAACAAATAACTTTCCTCCCTAAACTCAATCTCGTCAAGAACCGGGTTATACCTGAAAACGTTCCTAAAAGTCGCAACACCTCTATCAACGTCAACACCCGTACACTCGTTAACCTCCACAATCCGCCGAACAATCCTAGCCCCAACCTTAATCCTCTTAATAGTACAATAAACGTTCATCATAGGCAACATGAAAAGGGGCACGTTCATAGGCTCAGCCAGCAAACGCCTCATAGCGTAGTCAACGTTCTCCGCGTGCATAGTACAAAGACCAGCGTGGCCAGTAGCGATAGCCTGAAAAAGCGTAAAAGCCTCCTCGCCGCGCACCTCGCCCACAATAATGTAGTCAGGCCTCATCCTAAGCGAAGACTTCAACAAGTCAAAAAGGTCCACGTTCCTAACCCACTCCTCGTAAGACGGGCGAGTAACCAGGGGAATCCAGTTCTCATGCGGCAAATTAAGCTCAGGAGTCTCCTCAATAGTCACAATCTTAGCCTCAGGCCGAATAAACGTAGCAATCGCGTTAAGCGTAGTAGTCTTACCGCTCGCCGTAGCCCCAACAATCATCAAGCTACGGCCCTCCTCAATAAGAAGCCAAAAATACGCCGCCAACTTCGGCGAAACAGTCCCAAACTTAATAAGATTAATCACCGAATAAGGGATACGCCTAAACTTCCTAATAGTGAAGGTCCCGCCCCGCCGCGAAACCTCCTCCAAAGTAAGGTGAATACGGAACCCCTCAGGCAGGCTACCCTCAACTATCGGCTGAGCAACCGAAATCTGCTTCCTAGCCCTATACGAGAGGCGGATAAGCAGCGCCCTAAGCTCCTCCAAATCCCGAAACACAATGTTCGTAGGAATAGACTCGTACTTACTATGCCAAACAAAAACAGGTGCATCAAGCCCATCGCAGCTAATATCCTCAATAAACTCGTCCTTCATAATAACGTCAATCTTACCATAGCCCAGCAAATCCCTCTTAAGATAATAGAGAATCTTATCCCAAGCCTCCCTCCTAACCCTAACCCTATACCTCCTAACAACCCGGCGAATCTCCTCCTCCAAAACCTTCTCCACACCCACCTCCCTAAGCTTCTCCAAGCTAACATGCGAAGACTCAAGCAAAAGCTCCCTAATCTCTTTAATCGCCTTCACATCATCCCTAGTGAGTGGAGGCTCCAAAACCCTGTACTCAAGACGCCCAAGACGCCTAACACGAACAATAGCAGCATAAGCAAACGGAGACCTAACAGGATAAAGCTCAACAAGCATCTCATCCCTAGACAACCTAGGCGAAACAGTCAACAGATTATTAACCTTCTCCCCCGACTCCGACATAAACTCCCTCAAATAATAAAACAGGCAAAATAATAAAATAATTTCTCAAAAAGACGGAAAAACAAACATTGGACCTTAACCCAAAACAACAACAAAAAAAGCAGATTAAAATCCAATAATTTTATATACATCCCCCGCCACAAAATATTTGGGGGATCAAAATAAGATCGGTAAAAAATCTAATTATAAAACATAGAAAAATATTAGTTCTAACTATTCTCCTCACACTCTTCATATCATTTACAGCAACTGCACTAGCAAAACCACTATTCACTATAAAAACCCACAAAGTAACCGTACAAGCATGGACACAAGACGGCCACCTATGGATCAAAATCCAACTACCAAACGGCAAAACCATACTAATAGACCCAGTAATAGACCCAACAGGAGCCAACGACGGCGGAGACGACGACGGAATACCATACAACGATCCGGTCGGAGATTAGCTAAAAATAAACTCACATATATAAAAAATCAATTGAAGATACAGTAATAGGGATGACTAATGCTCTTTGAAAAATATTATAAAGTGCTCTCTAATGAAAAAGCATTAAAAGTAATATTCCACCTATCATACGCAAAAACGATAAGAGAATTAGCAAGATTAACAAAAATCCCACCAACTACTGTGCAAAATATATTAGCAAAATTAACAAAAATAGGAAAAATAAAATTCGTCCCAGATTATTCTTACTTTGGTTTAATCAATCTCGCAGTAATAGTTCAATCAAACCATCCGATTCAACTAAGAAAGTCGATAATTGGCACAAAAGCTGTCAGAGAATTCAGGGGAATAGGATTTAAAGCAACAGTCATAAGAGCCCTAGTTCCTTACGTACTCAAGCAAAAATACCTAGAAGAACTAAAAAACACAATAGATGGAGACATTATAGCCGTAGTAGAAAGCAAAGAATACATATCATGGAAACCCGACGAAGACATAATGGTATACCTAGACTTCAACAGACTAACACCAGTCATAGACAAACTATTCAAAATACTCGAACAAGAAAAAACACCCCCACAATACCGCCCCAACAACAAAACACCAGACGAAATAGACCTAAAAATACTAGCAGGAAAACTAGCCTGGGGACCATACATAAGACCATACACAATCATAAAGAAACTCAACACACTCGAAAACAAGCCCATGCCTCCAAAACAAACAATAAGCTACCACTACATAAACCACGTACTAAAAGGCTGGAAATACAACACATACCACATATACTACCCATCAAACAAAATACCCTTCATGGCCCTATACCTAAAAGGACCAGAAGCACCAGCACTAGCAAGAGCACTAATGACATTCCCAGGCTCATTCTACGCATACATCGACACAGACCAAGCCTACCTATCTGTGCAGTACCCATGCCACATCCTAAACGACATCTTCAACTTAACCTCAGCAGCAAACGTCGAAGCACCACTAGGCATAATGACCATGAAACTAGCCCTAAAATCCAAGTCACCCAAACTATGGAAATTCCTACATAAAGTTGGGCGGAGGTACGAATGGAGATGGCCCGTAGAAGCAGTAATAAAGTCAAGAAACTAATCTGGGACGAATTCTACAAAAAACACACATCCTTCCTAGGCACCCTAGTCTACTACGCACGCACAAACTACCACATAGACGCCGAAAAAGCCTTCCTACACGACCTACAATTATTCAAAAAAGTAGTAACAAAAATCTACGGCGAACTAGGCTGGCAACTATTCATAGAAGAAGCAATAGCCATAGCACAAAAACTAAAAATAAACATTAAAGAACTAGAAGAATTAATAAAAACAATATAACAAAAACATAACACAAACTCCTAAAAACCAACAAAAACAACCAAAAAAAGAAACCTAAATTAATAAATATAAATAAATACACCCCGCACAATAAAAACCCGGTGAAAACAATGAACAAAAAAGGAGTCTCACCAGTTATCGCAACACTTCTACTAATTATCATCGCAGTAGCAGCAGCAATACTAACCTATCTATGGATAACAGGATATTTAGGTACAGTACAGCAACAAGGAGGAACCGAAGGTTTACAAGAAAGAATTAGAATCGAGGCTGTTTCATATAGTGGTGGAACACTTACTATATACGTTAGAAATATTGGGGATGTTTCTACAACAGTTGACGCGGCATATATTATAGATCATACGGGTACTGTTGTTAAGTCAAATACGGGATTAAGTACCTCACTTAATGCTGGAGCTTCAGGCACGGTAACTATAGGTAGTGTAACATTAAGTGATGGAGAAACATATGTTGTAAAAGTAGTGACTACAACTGGTGTTGAAGCTGATTACACATTTACTTACAGGACATAAAAATTTTAAAATAAGTATTTTTTAAAAATTAAAAATAGTTAAGATTCGTTCATTTATATATTAAATACACATGTATAAACTACTCAAAATAACGAATATTTTGAGTTTTATTTTTTTATTTGTGCTTACAATAATTTGATTGGGCATATTTATGTGGGGGGTTTCGCCGATTATTGGGGCTTTGTTGATGGTTGTTGTGGTGGTTGTTGCGTTT
Source organism: archaeon (assembly GCA_029258735.1). Taxonomy (GTDB): domain Archaea; phylum Thermoproteota; class Thermoprotei; order Thermofilales; family JAPDKD01; genus JAPDKD01. The sequence continues at coordinate 36,001 of JAPDKD010000002.1, forward strand.
ACTGGTGTTTATATTTGGAGTCTTAATAGGTTTGAGCTTTATCGTTTTCATCTTGAGCGTTTGAGGAGTGATGTTCAGCGTGTGCTCGAGGAGTACGTTGTTGTTGAGTATGCTTGGATTGACGGCGACGGTGCGCTTAGGATCTACGTTAGGAATGCGGGGGAGGTTGAGCTGTGTGTGCTCGATGTTTTTGTTAATGGATCGCTGTTTATGAGCGATGTTGGGGTGTGTATTCTTCCAGGTGATGGCGGCTGGGTCAACAGTAGCGAGGCTGTTGGGGGCGGCTATGTGGAGTTTAAACTTGTTACTGAGAGGTTTAATGAGATTTATGGTGAGGCTTATAGGGTGGGTGGTTAGGAGTATGACCGCGTTGAGGTCTAAGCTGAAGGGGGAGTTGCTTGGAGGGAGGAGGGGGCAGGCTTCTGCGATAGGTGCGGTGTTTTTCATACTAATTTTGGGGATTGTTTTGGGCTATATGTTTAACTTTATTAATCAAGTGGAGGAGTTGAATAGAGCGGCGCTATCTACGATGCAGACGAGGTTTGAGCGGCAGAGGGAGGCTTTGCAGATTGCGCTTGTCGACTATGTCGAGACGGGTTTAGTGGATTATGATCCTGAAAGCGTGGAGATAGTTTATGGTACTAAAGTTCAGGATTCGCCTTTAACTATTGAGGCTGCGGTTAGCGGTGGTGGTGTGAGTAATGTTACGTTGATTGACGAGGATTTTGAGGAGGATGGCTGGGAGTTTGAGGTTGCCGATGACTTGGCTTGTCCTTCTTGGTGGGATACGTGCGTGTTTGACGGAGTGTATGAGGATGTAGGGGACTGGGGGGATGTGAGTGGCTACGCAGTTGGGGCGGAAAGCGGTGTTTACATTATTAGTAAGAACAGGTTTAAGGAGAGCGCAAAGGGCTACTATCTACTCGAGTTTAGCGGTGGAAACTTTTTGTCGGTGAATTTGAGCTTGGATTATCTGTTTGAGCCGTTGGGTTTCAGCGCACGGGGAAAGGTTACTTGGATTTTAAGCGTCTCGATTAATAGGTCTGATGATATGACGGCTGTTTGGGGTCCTGTGGAGGTTCTGAGCGTTGTTGATGATGGAAGTGTGAGTTCTTTGCATGGTTCGTGGGAGCCGAGCAGCGAGATTCCTGCGGACGTCTTTGAGGCGGGCAAGCAGTACTACCTTGTTCTTTATGTGGAGGTTCAGTATAACCTGAGGAAAAGGCCTGGAAGCGCGATTTACTATTACGCTAAGGCGTTTTTCGATAATGTGCATTTGGAAGCTACGGTTAGTGGCGGTGGGGGAGGCGGTGGCTTTGCCGCTTGGGCTGGCGCCGCGTTTAGCTTTGACGTTGGGAGCGGTGTTCCTGCGGTGCTCATGGCGGAGGTTGAGGTTGACTCCGTGCCCGTGGAAATTTCGCTTTACTACGAGGATCCAGATGTCGCAGGTGTGTGGGAGCGGGTTCAGTCTTTTACTGTTAGGACTACAGATGTTGTTTTGCTTAATGCTTCGTTGGTGGGGGAGGCTTCGGAGGCTTCGAGGTTTATGCTTGTGGCTAGTGCTGGTACTGGCTTTACTTTGACTGTATATGGGTTCTGGGTTAACTGTAGCTTTGTTGCTGAGAACTTTAATGTTACGGTTTTGAATGAGGGGGGTGAGACGGTTAAGGTTGTGTCTGTTTGGGTTGTGAATTCAACTAATGTTTGGCGTTCGGATTTGAATGTGGTGCTGGCTCCTTTGGAGGAGGAGACTGTGCGGGTTGATTATGGGCTTGTGCGCGGGTCTAGGTATCTTGTCAGGATTGTGACTGAGAAGGGGAATATTTTCGACTATTACCTTGCTATTCCTTGAGTTTTTCTTGTACTTTTTTGGCGGTTTTTTCTATTCCCTGTATCAGGTTGTTGAAGGTTACTATGGTTGTCCTTGGGTTTTTCTGTATGCTGGGCGTTACTTCGATGCCTTGACGTACTAGCGCTATGTGGTTGTACATGTCTGCGTCGACGCTTTTTCCAAGTATTTTGAACACGTCGTCCCTGTCTACGACCATGTCTATTGTTATCTGCTTGTTTCTGCTTGTGACGAGGACGTCGGTTGAATGCGAGAGCCCGCTTTTGCCTACTATGTGCGTGTTTGCTTCTGCGCGTATTCCTCTTTTCTGCAGGGCTTCTAGCATGAGTGTTCGGAAGTTTTCTAGGAGGAGGTCTTTAACCTGTTCTTTGTTTACGATGTACCTGAAGTATTGGTGATAGTCGGCGTCTTGGTAGTCGAATTTGCGGCCGCATAGTTGGCACTCGTATGCTGGGTAGGGAGCCTCGGTCTGGAAGCCGCAGTTCTTGCAGTAGAACATCATGCCTATTACTTCGTACTCGTCTTTCTTTATGGGGTTGCCGCATTTGGGGCATATTCTTACTCCATTTTTTTCTTCTACTTCTTCTAGTATCCCGATATAGCCGCATAAGATGTGGGTGAACGCCGTTCTACGGAATATTTCGGGGCTGCCGCAGTTGGGGCACTTGAAATAGGAGATTAGCTTTACGCCTTGGCATGAGGGGCATCTTATTACGTGTTTGAAAGGTTCTTCTTTGAGTACGCCCATTTTAGCTAGCTCTTTGAGAAGAGATTCCTCGCTTACGTTATATTTCGAAGCTATGGGTAGGACGTCGGGATAGAAGAACCCTATGTCCTCGGAGTACTGCGGCTCGAGGCTTTCGATATTTTTAGATAGTAAAGTCTCGAGTAACTCAACTATGATAGATCTAATTTTCTTACTGCTGATTGCGCTTAGTTGCTGAGTCTTCAAAGTCTCTCCTCTATAAGCCGTTTTAGGCTCTATATTTTTCGCGAGGGAAAGTACTTATTTTTAACTTAGTAAATGACAATAAATGTGGTAAGCCTTTCTTTTTGATAGTTTCAGTTAGCTGCCTAAGGCTTAGGGGCCTGGCCGCGCTTATGTTTAATTGACCATCCCATGTTGGTAGTTTTTAGGTCTTGGCTTGACCATCAGCATGAACGCGGGGAAACTAAGATAGATTTACACGATTATTATAAACGATATAAAAATGTCGACATCTTATCAGAAAAGCAGAAATCAACGAAAATGCTTCAAAAGGGTATTAAACGATTAGTTATTGGCTTATTCTTCTTCCTCTAACTCTTCCTCCTCTAGTTCTTCCCATTCCTCTTCTTCCCATTCGTCTTCCCATTCTTCCTCTTCATCCCATTCCTCTTCTTCCTCTAGTTCTTCTTCCCATTCTTCCTCCTCTGATATTGGGGAAGGCGGCATATTTTTCCACCATTGATTTTTGTTATAGATGGAGTATATTAGTTTAATTTTCTCCTTTTTACTGTAACTATGTTGTTTTGCATGCTATTGGTACGTAGCGAACTGTGAGTTTATAGGTTTTCTCGAGTATTTTGTGGAGTTGAGTTATTTTACTGGATTTGCCTGCTACGAGTATCATGTCTACGCAGACGTCGCCCAGATTAGCGTGATTATAGAAACGTACTATGTCGCTGTAGTTGCTGAGTGTTGCTAGGAGGTCTATATGTTTGCTGGCGTCGACGACTATTAGTACTCCTCTGCATTCGTGCTCGACTATGTAGTGGTCGTGTGACCTGACGTAGTCTGAGATGGCTTCGCTGACTATTCTCGAGCGGTCGAGTTGCATTGCTTCTGCTATTCTATTCAGTTTTTCTGTTAGCTTTTGGGGTATCGATACGCCAAACCTTACTTTGCGTTCTCTCATTTTCTCGCCCTCCAAAGTAGGGACGCAAGGTAAACTGCTAGAAGCATAATTCCGGCTATTGCTGCGGGTGACTGGTTTATGAGTATTCCTATATACAGTGCTAGGAGGCTGGAGATCATGCTTACGTAAATGCTAGTTAAAATTACGTTTAGGCTGCCTTTGCAGGTTGTTACCGCTATGGATGCTGGTAATAGCATTAATACGTGTTCCAGCACGAAGCCTACAGTTTTAATTAGGGCTACTGTCGCTAGGCCTAGGATCGTGAAGAATATTAAGTCGTATAGCTTGATGTTTAAGCCGGTCAGCGCGGCGCAGTCTCTTTCGGTGCCGATGCATACTTGTTCACGGAATGTAATCAATACTGTCGCTAGTATTACCAGTGCTATGACTATTGAGTAGAGCGCGCCGCTCCATCTTGTTAGGAGGGGGTCGCCAACTATTATAGCCCATATGTCGCTTTCTAAGGGATAGCTTGTTAGCACGTAGTAAATTGCTAGCACGCTTATTGATGCTGTGGCTGACACGAATACTGCGGTAGCTATGTCGCTTTTTATTCCTCGGTTAATCATGTAGCCTACAGTGTACGTGAGCAGTATACCTACGACTATGCTCCACAGTTGCTGGTCTCCAAGCCTTATGGTCTCAGATATCGGTATTGCTATTACGGCTGCTAGAAGGGCGGAGTGCGCGGATGCGCCTGCGAGGAAGAAGAGGCGTCTTACGGCTATGATGGCGCTCAGGGCTCCGTAAGCGATAGCGGCGGATGACATTACAAGGAACCATACGATATTTGTCAGGTAGGCAAGTAGCGCAGATTCGGCTAGAAGTATTATCATGATGATTTTCTCTATTTTTGAAAGAAAGTATGGGTATTTTCCAGTGAACTTTAGCGCAGCTAATAACGAGTATAGGGCAAATGTAAGTATTGTTACGTAAAAGATTAGGCTTGTATATGTAATAGCTTGTGTCATCTGGGTTTCGGGTGGTGATGGGGCTCTGGCCTGAATAGCTTTAAGCTGACTTGTTATTGTACTTAATTTTTCGAGGAATGTTCCTTTGCTGAAGGGGGCAGGCACATATAGTACGGGAATATTATATTTTTCGGCCAGTTCTTCGAGCTTCTTTGAGGCTGCTTGGTTTACTGGGGACAAGACTATTGCAAGCTTAATCTGTCCCTTTGAAATTGCCTCTTCGATTTTTAACAGGTCGCTTGGTGTGGCAGAAACTCCGTGCTCTTTAATCACCAGGTATTTGATTTTTATGCCTAACCAAGATACGGCGTACTGTGCGGGTGGGGCATCGGCAACCGCTGTTATGCCCGTGTAATTGGCGTAGGCTTCGAGGCTCCTAATTTGCTGGATAATTTTTTCGGCTTTCTCTTTGTAGGTTTCGAAGCATTTGGGATTTAAGTTTGCTAGAGTATCTGCCACTGCTTTGATAAATGTCTCATAGTTGCTTGGATCATAGATAGGCATGTGGTAGTTCGGCTTTTCTGTAGCGGGGTTCTGTAGTATCTTTATTCCTTTTAGCTTGGGAATTTCTAGCAGCACTGCCTTTAGCTGTTTACTCTGCACTACTTCCCTAATTGATACTTCAAATGGAGCATGCGCCGTGGAAATTATTACATCTGCCCTAGTCAGCAGTTCAATATTTTCGGGCGTTAACTGGTAACTGTGCGGGTCAACTCCATAAGGCGCCAATGATACTACAATGTCTTCTTCCCATGCTATTTGTTTAACTTCGTCAGCTATATTGGGAAATGTTGTAACTATTAGTAGGCCCCGCTGTGGCGCTGCCGAAGCGTCAACGCTTTGAATCAAGACTATTAAAAAGATTAGGACAACTACGAGCATCTGTTCTCGCTTCATCATAGAATCACACGTTCTTTTTTGTGCACACTTACTTAAAAATATTATTAGGATGAAAAATTTTTGTGCACAAATAGTTAGTGTTCGTGATGGTGGTGCCAGGCTTCAGGTTCTCTTAGGTTGAGGAACGCTCTTTCCACTACTTCGGACAGGGCGGGTGTATGTGCATCCCCCTGAATATGGGTATAGCTGAGCGTGCGCCAGTGTACATTAGGGTTACTATTTCCTGTATTAGTATCGAGGCCTCAGGTCCAATTATGTGTGCTCCCAGTATTCTATAGCCGTCCCTATCCACTATCACTTTAGCGAAGTAGTCTTTCACCGTCATCGCTTCGCCCATGGCTGTGTCTTGGTAGCGGTAGTAGCCTACCAGGATGTCGTGTTTCATGGCCGCTTCCTCCTCTTTCATGCCTACGCTGGCTATTTCTGGCTCGGTGAAGATAGCGTGGGAACGGCGTGGTATGTTACCCTGACTTGCTCGCCCAGGAAAGCGTTGTAGAAGACTATTTGGGATTCGTAGTTCGCCTTGTGCTTGTACATGTGTATGCCGTTGGCGTCGCCGCAGGCCCATATGTCCTCCTTGCTTGTTCTTAGATATTTGTCGGTAATTATCCAGCCCTTCTCGTTTGTTTTTACGCCCGTCTTTTCTGGCCTAGTTATGTCCGAATTTGACGCTCTGCTAGCGGCTATCAGCATCTCGTCTACCTCTACTTCGACTGTGTCTCCTGTTTCTGTTTTCGGCTGTGACTACTTTTCTTTCGCCTCGTTTTCTGACTTCCACGACCTCGTGGCTAGTCTTTATATCCATGTATTTGGCTAGGTCTTGCTGGAATAGGCTGGAGATTTCAGGTTCTTCGTGGGGCATTATGCGGGGCCGCCTTCCGAATATTGTTACCTTTGATCCCATCATTGCTAGGAAGAAGCCCAGCCCTACTGCTATGTATCCTCCGCCAACTATTGCTATGCTTCTCGGTAGCTTTCTTAGGTCTCTGAAGAAGTTGTCGTTTGTGAGGTAGCTTACTTCCTCTAGCCCGTCGATGGGAGGTATGTAGGGCTTCGAGCCGGTGCAGAGGAGTATCTTGTTTCCCTCTATTTCTTCTTCTCCCACGTCTACCGTGTAGTCTCCTACGAAGGTTCCATTGATCTTGTAGAGGTCCACTAAGGGGTGATGCTTCAAGGATTCCTCTATTTGCCTGCTTTCGCTGCTTATTGATCTATGTGTTCTCTCCATTATTCCGGTGAAGTCTATCGAGTTTATTGTCGCGTTTATTCCAAGCCTTTTCGCCTCCTTTATTCTCCTAGCCGTTATGGCCGGGTATAGGAGCATTTTTGAGGGTATGCAGCCCCTGGTTAGGCATATGCCGCCTACCATGTTGTTTTCTATGACGGCTACGCGTATCGGGTGGCCTGAGTTGAGGAGTTCGGAGACTATGTTGAGCGATGAGCCAGTTCCGAAGGCTATTACGTCGTAGTGTTTAACCATTATAATCGCCTAGTGCTTTAGAAGGGAGGCGGAATTAAAACTTTATGACGGCGTAATATCTCGTTATCCCAGCATTACGTCGAGGACAAGCATTGTTACTAGCCCAATTATTAGGCCGTACGTTGCTCTTCGCTCGTGGCCTACGCGATGAGTTTCGGGGATCATCTCGTCGCTGACCACGAATATCATGGCTCCCCCGGCGAACCCCATAGCGTAGGGCAGGATGGGGTGAGCGTAGGCTACAGCTACGGCACCTATTATAGCTAAGGGGAACTCGACTAAGCCTGAGAGGAAGGAAGTGATGAATGCTTTACGCCTCGATGAGTTTTTCACGGAGAGAAGGGAGAAGGCTATCGAGAGCCCTTCTGGTATGTTCTGTATTCCTATGGCTATGGCTAGTGCTAGCGCGTCAGCCGTTAGGCCGGAACCCGCTCCCACACCTACGGCAAGCCCTTCAGGCATGTTGTGAAGAGTTACCGCTATCACGAAAAGCCACACAGCCCTTAGCCTTTCGGCATGTTTACCCTCTACTCCTATTATTTTATGCATGTGCGGGATTATGCGGTCTGCTAGACCGATAGAATATGCTCCTATTAGGATTCCCAGCACTGCTGGCGCTATTCCGCCGAGTTCTATTCCCGGAAGTATTAGGCTTGTGAAGCTTGCTGCCAGCATTACTCCTGACGCGAAGCCCAAGCCGATGTCTAGGAATTTCTCTGGAAGCTTTTTTAGGAAGAGGACGGGTAGAGCTCCAGCCGCATTTAAAGCAGTGGTTAAGCTGCCAGCTAAAACCGCGAGAAGCAAAGGGTCAAGAGTTTCAAGCCAGCTCAACATTCACCACCTAATAAGATGCTTGTATTCCGGGTGCTTCTTGAAAAAACGTACAGCGTAATTGCATACTGGCTTAATATTGAGTCCTCTTTCTTTGGCGAAGCTCAGGATTGCTCGCATTAAGTGTGCCGCTAAGCCTCTTCCTCGATATTGGGGTTGCGTATAAGTGCTAATAATTATGATTGTGTTTTCCTGCACTTTGTATATCACGTGCGAGGCTTCGATGCCGTTTATTATAAGCTTGAAGCGCCTAGCCCGTGGGTCGTGAACTATGCGGTACCTTTCTTTGCTCATTGATTTTTAGATTATAGTCGTACTAATAGCCTTAATGTTTACAAGTATTTTACTACGTAAAATGAGCCTTTCAAACGGCTGTAGCCGCGCTTGAAATAGTATTCCCTAGCACCTATGCCTGAGATTACCAGCATCTTTTTTGCGTCGAATTCTTCAGCCGCTATCCTTTCAGCCTCTGCCAGTAGTTTGCTGCCGAGGCCCTTGTGTTGCCACCATTCCCCCTCTTCGCCCACAGGGGTTGCAGGACCGTATACATGAAGCTCCCTAACTATCGCCGTTTTGTTGTCTACCTCCCATCTGCGGGCTCGCTCGCTTGGTACGCGCAGTCTCAGAAATCCGTAAATAAGGTCTCTAGCGGCGTCCTCGAATGAGAGGAAGACTTCATGCCCCCCGCTTGCCTCGTAGTCTCGCCGCATTATCTTCATGTCTCTTGGATCCGGAATTTCTCCGGTTCTTAGCACGTATCTGCCAGCTTCCCTGCACCTTATGCACCTGCATTTAAGGCCATGATCTTTCATGTACTTCCAGACTACTTCACGAAGGTTTGTTTTCTTATAGCCAGCTGCAACCCAGTTCGAGGGGACGTCTCTCTGAACTCTTATTATTCTCACGTATGGCGGCGTCAGTGCTTTTACCTTGGCTATAAGCTTTATCAGGGTTTCATCGTCGTAGGGCTGGTATTTTCCCTCCTTCCACCACTTGTAAAGCTTGGTTCCCGGCACGACTATTGTTGGATATATTTTTATGTAGTCTGGGCGATAGTCCGGGTTCTCGTATATCTCTCTAAAAGCTTGATAGTCTCGGTCGGGGTCAGAGCCGGGCAGCGCGAGCATCATGTGATATGTAACCTTGTAGCCTGCGTCCTTCAGTATTCTAGTTGCTTCTATACTGTCCCTGACTGTGTGGCCGCGCTTAACTTTCTCCAATATATCATCGTATATTGTTTGGACTCCAAGCTCTACTCTTGTTGCTCCGAGGTGGAGAAACCAGTCCACGTGCTTCTCTTTGCTCCAGTCGGGCCGCGTCTCCAGGGTTAGGCCGACGCAGCGAACCTTAGCCTTCTCGTTTTTTAGCTGCGCCTCTTCCAGCGAAATTTCGTTGGGCGGCTCTTCCTCGGGGAACCTGTTCATGGCTTCCAAGGACATGGCTACAAACCATTCCTGGTAGTTTCGAGGCATCGCCGGGAAGGTTCCTCCCATTACTATCAACTCGATTTTGCTGGGGTAGTGTCCCATACCTATGTACTGGCGTAGCCTAGCGTTCACCTGCCTATACGGGTGATAATTGAAGAGCAAAGCACGCTTAACGGCAGGGGAGTCCTCCACGTAGCTTTGAGGCGTTCCCTGGCTTACTCCGCCGGGGCAGTAGATGCAGCGTCCGTGGGGGCATGGATAGGGCTTGCTCATCACTGCTACAACGCTTACTCCAGATAGCATCCTAGTTGGACGCTTTATTTTTCTGAAAAGCTTTAGTCCAGGCAGCTCTTTGCTCATCTTCTTCTATTTTTTATAATTTGTGTGGGCTTAATATTATTAAGATTTGGATAAGAATATTGTTTTTAGGGTCTCTATTATGATAAAGACGGCTCCAGCTATAGCTATGGCTTGTATCCAGTCGTTGCCTGTTGGTGGAACTACTTTGAACGCTACAGCTAGAGGCGGTACATAGAGTATCATTAGTTGCATCAGAAGAGAGGCTATCAGAGCCAGTATTAGGAACTTATTTTTGAACACTCCAACCTTAAATACTGAATATCTCAAGCTCCGCGTAGACAAAGCTAGCAAGAGTTCTGTTAGGATCATCGATGTGAATAGCACCGTTCTCGCTTCAGTCTCACTTTTCCCTAATATATGGTAATTGTAGGCAAAGTCTCCAAGCAGTAAAGCACTAGCCAGTATTGGCGTGAACACTAGGAACAAAAGAACCTCCTGCCTTGATAGAACTGGCGCGTCTGGCTTGCGCGGCGGCCTTTCCATTATATCTGGGTCTGCCGGGTCTATGCCTAGAGCCAAGGCTGGGAGACCGTCGGTTACCAGGTTTATCCATAGGTAGTGTACGGCGTAAAACGGTAGAGGCAGGGCGAAGAAGGTGGCTAGGAGGGGTATTATTATCTCAGCTATGTTGCACCTAAGGAGGTAAGAAAGATATTTCCGGACGTTTTCAAATATTTCGCGCCCCTCCTTCACTGCTGCTACTATGGTTGCGAAGTTGTCGTCTGCCAGTATCATGTCAGATGCTTCCTTTGCAACTTCTGTTCCAGTTATTCCCATAGCGATGCCTATGTCGGCTGCCTTGAGTGCTGGAGCGTCGTTTACTCCGTCCCCAGTCATAGCGACTATATGACCGCGTTTCTTCAGAGCCCTGACTATCGATAGCTTGTGTTCTGGCGACACTCTAGCGTATACTCTAGTTTTCTCAACTACTTTGAGGAGTTCGTCGAAGCTCATGGTGTCTAGGTCTGCTCCGGTGAGAACGAGGTCGCCTTCTCCGTAGAGTCCGAGCTCCTTCGCTATGGCTACGGCCGTTAGCTTGTGATCCCCCGTAATCATAGCTACGGATATGCCTGCCCTTCTGCAGAGTTCGAGAGCTTCCTTCACTTCGGGCCTCGGAGGATCCATCATTCCCACTAGGCCTAGGAACACCAAGTCGCTTTCGTGTTTTTCGTGAGGCGAGGATACTTCCTCCTCGCCGGCAACGCGGAAGGCAAAGGCCAAGTTTCTGAGGCCTTTCCTAGCGAAATCGTCGTTTACTTTCTTTATTTTTTCTCTTTCCTCATCTGTTAGCTCGACTATTTCGCCATTTTTCATTATGTATCTGCATAGGCTAATTATGACTTCAGGCGCGCCTTTAATGAAAAGGTAGTACTCGTTTTCGGGCGTTTTGTGAAATGTGCTCATCCTCTTCCTCTCGGATGAGAAGGGTATTTCGCCTATTCTTGGATATGTTGACTTAACTTCTTCGATATTTATGCCCGCTTTTTCGGCTAAAACTAGTAGAGCCCCCTCTGTCGTATCTCCAACTATTGTTCTTTTTTCTTCTACTTCTTCTATTCTTGCATCGTTATTCAGCACTCCGGCAAGCAGTAGCAATTCTAGCTCTTTTACCTTTCTTGGATCGACTTTTTCCCCATTGATCAGTAGTTCTCCTTTGGGATCATATCCTGAGCCTGTAACGTCAATTATCCTGTTGGATACGTAGATTTTTCTCGCGGTCATTTCTCCCTTGGTCATTGTACCAGTCTTGTCGGCGCATATATAAGTGGTGCTGCCTAGCGTTTCGACGGCTGGCAGACGTGTTATTATCGCGTTCCTCTTAGCCATCCTGTACATGCCTACTGCGAGAGCGCCAGTTACAACCGCGGGCAGAGCCTCTGGTACCGCTGCTACGGCTAGGCTTATGGCCCAGAAAGCCATCGTCAAGATATCGTATTTCCAGATGAATATCCCAACTACAGCGACGAATGCTGCTGTGCTTAGGCTTAAAGCTGCTAGGAGCTTGCCCAGATATGCCATTCGGCGCTCAAGAGGCGTTTCTTTCTTGCCTGCTTCCTGTATTGTTTTTGCTATCTTACCCAGCTCTGTGTTATGTCCCGTGGCTACCACTACTGCTGTGCCTTTGCCATATGTTACTACGGTGCCCGAAAAGACCATGTTAATTCTGTCGGGAACTGGCGTTTCGGGCGGAACCTTGCCCGAAGTTTTTTCGACACTGTATGATTCGCCCGTTAGCGGAGCTTCGTCAACGCGCAGGTTTATGGATTCTATTATCCTGGCGTCTGCAGCGACCTTATCTCCAGCCTGCAGGATAAGGATGTCGCCTGGAACTACTTCACTCGCCTTAACCGTTACTTCTTTGCCGTCGCGAAGCACGCGCGCTGTCAAAGCCGCCATTTTTTTGAGGGCTTCTACTGCTCGTTCGGCCTTATATTCTTGGTAGAAACCGAGCAGGGCGCTTGCAATAACTATAGCTACTATAGTAATGGCATCCGTTAGTTCACCTATTAGGAACGATAAGCCTGTCGCTAGGAGAAGCATGAGAACTAGTGGACTCTCAAATTGGCCTAGGAGTATTCGCCAGGGCGATACGCCTTTCTCCGTTTTTATCTCATTAGGCCCATATTTCTCTAATCTCTTTCTGGCTTCATCATTTGATAGACCTTCGAGGGATGTGTCGAGCTTCTTAAGTACTTCCTCTAATTCCAGTGCGTGCCATCGGACTTCTTCGCCAGCCTGCATGGAGGAACCCTAAAACCATTCGCGGCCATAACTTAAATTAATGTCTAACGACTTTTTCGGCAACCGCGACTATCGGAGGGGTAAGCGACACTATAAAGGGAACCTCTGTGACGTAGGTCCAAAGAAACCACAACAACGCAGCAATAGCCGATAGATTAGACTCGCCGTTGGGCAACGTGAAGAACTGACTATAAGCATATACGCCTACCCCTATAATTGCCGACCCAACCAGCAAGCCTGTCGAGGCAGCGAAAACTATGCCAGCGGCGTTCTCTTTCATTGAAAAAATAGAGGTTATAACTACTGCTATAAACATGCCTGCGAGGAAAACAGCGGCTACTTCCCATGGAAGCCAAGCCATTCTCCAGCACACAATAGTTATTAATATGGCGCCTAGCTGCTCCAGTACTGCGGCAGCCCCCCATTTCCTTCCCCGTCTCTTACTTAATAGACCCACCACGTAGAATCCCGCAAAATTTGCGGGAACGCCTACACTTAGACTTAGAAGGGCGTTGCCGTGTATCGCCATGTCGCTTATGAATATTCCTAGGGCTGCGCCTGTGCCGCCGACCCATGGACCGAAAACTATTGAAAATACTGCAGGCACAAATACGGAGGGCCAGAACCTAACGACGCCCACAACCGGTGCGAATATTCCCAGATAGCTAGCGTATCCTATGACGGCATATAGCACGCCGCATATACTGGCGGCTGCTATTTCTAAGCTCCTTCTGGCCATCACAACACCGAGTATATACGATGCAGATAGGATAAATTTATACTAATTTCTGCTTTAGAGGGACTGACATAAAATGCGAGAGTATTTTATTGTAACAGCTTATTTTCAAGTTTAATTTTTAATGTTTAAGATCATTAAAAATCATTGAGAAAAATGCTCGACGTTGTATGTATCGGCGAGATATTAGTGGACATGATTCCCTCAAAGCCAGGAAGCTACGTTGAGGTGCCATCTTTCCTTAAAAACTTTGGCGGGGCACCCTTCAACGTAGCTATTGGAGTCAGCAGACTAGGTAAAAAAGCTGGAGCAATAGCGGCAGTGGGCTCCGATCCCTTCGGAGAATTTTTAATCCATACACTTAAAGAAAACTCCGTAGACACATCTCAAATAGTAGTTAAAAAGGCCCGCACAACACTCGCATTCGTACAACTGGAACCATCTGGAGAAAGAAGCTTCTTCTTTTACAGAGAGCCTTGGGTATTAACTGCTGACACGTTGCTATCGCCTGAGGACGTCGACCCAAATTACGTCGCTCAGGCAAAGATACTGCATACCTCAGGTGTTGCCTTGACGAGCGAGCCCGAAAGAAGCGCGGTGTTTAAAGCAATAGAGGTAGCTAAAAAGCACGGCGTAATGTTCGCCTTTGACCCTAATTTGCGCCTAGACCTGTGGAGGGAAGAACAGAAGATGCTTGAAACCTATGAAAGGGCTTTCAAGGTGGCGGATATAATATTTTTAGCGAGGGAGGAAGCTGAATACTTTTTTGGGACGGCGGAGCCTAGAAGTCTTGCCAATCAAGTCTTGAATAAGTATTCTGAAGTAAAGTATATTGCGTTAAAATTAGGGGTGAAGGGAGCCTACGTGCGAGTCAGAGACGGGAGAGAAGCATACGAGCCTGCATTTAAGGTAAAAGTTGTGGATACTACGGGGGCAGGCGATGCCTGGGCGGCGGCATTTGAGGTCGCATTGCTGGAACGTGTGCCCCTAAAGAAGGCGATAAGATTCGCGAATGCGGTGGCGGCGCTAAAGTGTACAGGTTATGGTGCAATATCTAACCTACCTACAAGGGAAAAAGCAGTAAGTTTCATGGAAAAATATGGAGATAGCGTGGAGTAAAACAATTTTATTTACTACAAGGCAAAAATAAGGGAATAAAGTTTACTTAAGGTAAGTGAATATTTTTTAGATGGTAAAACGACGTGATGAAGGGCGCGGCTGGAGGTTCGGTATGAAAGTTTCGATAATAATTCCATCTTATGGCGGTGGCAGGCGCCTGCTACAGCTCGTAGATCATCTCATAAATGATAATCATAATGAAAAAGAAGTTATAGTAGTTATAGATCAGCCGCGCCCCGAGATAGTAAAAGAGCTGCGAAAAAGACCCGTGAAGCTTATCCTGAGGGATGAGAGAGGAGGAAAAGTCACAGCACTAAACGAAGCCATTAAACAAGCAACCGGAGACATGTTCATCTTCTTAGATGACGACGTCGTGCCGAACGGCAACGGCTTCATACAGGGCATAGTAGAAAAGATGAACGGTTACCACGTGGCTGAGATTAGAAAAGTTATAATAGGAAAAAGCTTGCTTGCCCGAATGGTTCACTACGACTATGTAGGCTATAACTACGGTAACTACTTGTTCTGGAAACACCTAAAGCGCTGCGTGGGGTTCAACGGTGCCGCTTTCGTTTTAACGCGAGAAGGAGTAAAACGTGTCGGCAGCTTCAAGCCAGCGGTTGCGGAGGACCTAGAATTCGGGCTAAGAACTTTTCTAGCAGGACTAGATTTCCGATACATAGTTACTCCATATGTATATAACGACCCACCCCCCAGCTGGCGAGATTGGTTTAAACAAAGGGTACGCTGGGCTGTTGGAGCCGCACTATGGGTTAAAGGACACTGGCGAGTTCTCGCGCGTCTAATAATGCAAAACTTGGTCTTTGCAATGCTTATTCTCCTGTTTCTCCTACCCAGCCTCATAACCCTATCTGCAGCTCTCCTGGCCAACACTAACCTTATGGACAAGATCGCCCTACTAGTTCTACTTTCAATATCCTCCTTCCACCCAGGCTTCATACCTATAGCGGCCGCCCTTTCCTACAAGCTACTTTACGCGCTAATAAAAGCAGGCATCATTTCTGTCATCTCATACTTTGCGTACAGCATTTTCTATTATCAGGCATCAAAAAGGGTGAAGCTACGCTTTAACCCCATAGATTTCGCAATATTCTTCTTCGTGTACTCTCCGCTATGGTTTCTCATGCTTCTCTCAGGATTCATAAGGGTATTCGTTTTTAGGAGAACCACGGTAAGCGACTGGGTAGTTCCGGAAGAAGACGAGGAAGAGTCAGAGAAACCAGTCCAATAGTTCTCTTGGCACAGAGCAACAGGCATCATATTTTCTTAACCCGTACTTAGTAATGGTGGATAAGTGCGGAACAGCTATCCTTTCAACCAAATTTTTTTCTATGGCGATAATGTCTAAAGAGTTCTTATAGCTTACAGGTCTCATGCAGCCTAAGCTGAGTTCCCCCCCTAAAAGACGTCTAGCCTTATGCAGTATGTCAACCATAAGTTCTGTGCTGAGCAGCTTCTCTCTACCTAAAGCAGTGCCCTCTGTTGGAATAAAAACAAGAAAAACAGTAACATAAGGGTCATAGTCCTTTAAAAACTCTACTTCCTCCAATGTTAATTCAGTATTGACGGTGGGCAGGCCTACAAGAATATGGGGCGCGACGTATGGTGGACCTCTTTCATATAAATATCTAAGCGATAAAACAAAATCTGTAGAATCCTTATCTTTAAGGTTCTTTAACCCCTTTATTGTGTAGGTGCTTAAAGTAAAGTCAAAATCTACTATGTCAACACCTACCTGTCTAAGATTTTCCGCACCCTTCTTATCCACCAAGCCAGGGTGAATGCTAATCACAAAGTCATATTCTTTCTTTATTTCCCGTATAGTCTGTAGGAAAGGAGTAAAGGGTAGTTTGCCTTCGCGGGTGAAACCGCCGCTTATAAGAATGCCTCTTCCGCCTTGCTTGTAAAACTTTTCTGCAAACGCTTTCAGGTGATGCGGCGTGGGAGTATGCTCCATGCTTTTGAGATATTTGCCCATGCAGTATTTACAGTTAAGCCAGCACGTTGAGCCCGTAATACTCACGGCGGCGAACTTTGAGCCAGGAATGAAGGCATCAACCATAGCTTATCTAGCCCTTTATAGCTCTATGAGCATTCCAGTGCTAGCATCAATGAAGGCTTGAGGCATTGCTTCCGCCATCATCATTCTAGCTGTAAATCCAGTGCAGTGAAGCGGAACTACGCGCTGGACATTCAGCTTGCATAATTCATCG
>JAPDKD010000029.1 GCA_029258735.1 archaeon
TAGTCCAGCAAAAAAATACCTATGTATTTGGTGGCTGTTCAGCTTAAGCTTCATGAGACGGACCTCGAAAGCATAATAAACTATAGGAGAAAAATCGAAGCGACTTTCGAGGAAATATGCTCAGAAATAGGAAGCGGCAATGCGTTGGTTGCTTTCCCTGAACATATAGGCACGTTCATCTATCATATATTATTAAAGAAAAAGAAGATATTGACAGCGTCGCTACTTAAGGCTTCACTACTATTCCTATATAATCTGCCTAGCCGCCCGCATCCTCTGTCAGCTTTGATAACCGCACTTAGCAGTAAAGCATTATCAATTTACCGGGAAATATTTTGTTCTAACGCAGAGAAATACAGCTACAACGTTGCAGCTGGAAGCACGCTTCTTCCAATGCACGGTAAAGTGTACAATGCAGCATATCTTTTTGACAAGACGGGAAGAGTGGTTCTGATTCAGAAAAAGGTTCACTTGGTAGATTTTGAGGCGAAAAGCCTTCACCTCTCCTGCGGCTCGATCAGAGAGTTAAAGGTAGCTGAAATATGCGGCAAAAGGGTTGGCGTAGCCGTATGCTACGACGCCTTCTTCAACGACGTAATGGCGAGGCTCGACGAATTGAGGGCTGAAGTACTTGTCCAGCCCTCCGCAAACCCCGAAGTGTGGGACGAAAGGCTAGAGAAGGAATGGCCTAGAGGCTGCTTAGAGCATCTTTGCAAGAGTAAATATGGCCGAGCATGTGTTAATCCGATGCTTGTGGGAGATGCCGCTAAAATGCATTTTGAAGGGAAAAGCTCGATTGCCGTTAAAGACGAGGATGGATGCAGGTACGTTGAAAGAATTGAGGATCCGCGGGCGGAAGGCTTCATCGTTGTTGAACTGCCTTAACTGTCAGGTTTATCTCGGAGGCGCGTGCTGCTTTTAAGCTTCGTGTAGAAAGAGTATGTGGAGGGTGGGCGATGGTTCTTGAATTTCGCAGGTATAGGGACGGCGATGAAGTTGGAATTGTTGAGACGATGAATTCTGCTTTTGAGACGTTTAGGCAGTGGGGTTTAACCAGCGATATTTGGTTAGAGCTTACTCGGAGAGATTACGGGTTTAGGCGGGACCTGGCTTTAGTAGCTGAGGAAAACGGGAAGATAGTCGGGCATGTGCAGCTGGTTTTAAGGAAGCTTAGATATGGCTGTGCCGTATTTACTACTGGAGGCATAGCAAATGTCTCGACTAGGCCGGAGCATAGGGGTAGGGGAATTGCGACTAGGCTTATGAGCCTGGCTGTGGAGACGTGCCGCGAAGAAGGCATCCCTATATCATCGCTTTGGACGGGGTTTCTGAGCCCTGCCCACCACATATACAGGAAGCTGGGCTATGTTGACACTTTTTCGCCTTACAGCTTTGGCGCTCATCTTCTAGAGGTTAAGGAAGCCTTGAAACTATTAGGAGGAAACGGCGTGGAAGTGCGTGAGCTTCAAAGCGCCGACCTAGATGAGATACGGAAAATATACGCGTTGTTTACTGAGGGGTGGATCGGGCCTGGAGTAAGAGACGTGGAATACGTGAGGAACAAGTTCACTGACAAGCAGTTTTATCATACCTTCTTCTACGATGAACCCGAAAACTTTGTCAGGCTGGTCAGCGTTGACGGCGGAAAAGTGACCGGTTATGTGATTGCAGCATTCGGAGGCAAGCTGTCTCGCCGCTATGGAGACCCGTATGCTGGCTCTGTGCTGGAAGCCATAGCCTTAGATGAGAAGTCCCTACGCTGTTTGATGCAATCCGCACTTCAGGAGCTGTTAGAGGCTGGAGCAAAAAAGGTTTGGGTAAACGCTCCGGATATTCCGCTGTATCGGCGCCTCCTTCCCGAGTTTAGGAAAGTTGGAGGGCAGGGTACCTATATGGATAAGATAATAGACCTGCCAGCTCTGCTGGAGCAGGTTAAGAACGAGTTAGAGCGACGTCTAATAGAGAGGGGGGTTAGTGTGTCAACAAGTATAAAGTTGGCTGTCGACTCGGGCAGCGCCGCGCTTAAGATCGAAGACGATAGCATCACCGTCAGTAGGGAAGACTCGTCTCCCAGTTGTATTTCTCTCAGCGATAGGAATTTCCTCAAAATGTTCTACGGAGTTGAGTCTTTCGAGGAGCTTCTGCAGAGGCGGGCTGTGCGCTCGCTAAAACTGGCCAGCGGTATGGAGCTGGAAATACTGTCCACGCTCTTCCCGAAGAACTTATTCTACGTATGGCCTCTAGACCACTGGTAGCGAATGTATTACCTGCGGAAATATCCTTTCTTTTTTTGTATCCTCCTTATGCCGCCTCTCAGGCTGTATGCCTTAAACCCCTTCTCCCTCATTAGGCGTGCTGCTTCGAGACTGAGCGCGCCCTCGTCACATACTAGCACATAGGTCTTATTTTTATCCAGCTTATTGAGGAGCATCGGTAGCTCCATGAAGTCTATATTCAGCGAATTTTTCAGGTGCCATCTGCCATATTTTGAGGACGGCCTTAGGTCTAAGATAACCGCGTTTTGGGGTATTTCATCGACCTCGTACTTTTCAGTCAGCTTGGGCATCGCAGCGCTTCTAAGGTCTATGACTTTAGCGCTTTGAACGGCTTTTCTCAAGATTTCTCCGCTTATCTTCTCTTCTTCTCTTTCAACCTCGTCAAGCGAGGCATGAGTCTTCGGGTGCTCCGCGAACGCGCCGCAGTATTCCTTCACTAGAAGCGAGAATCGGTAAGTGCCTATCCTCTCCGCCTCTGCTACTATTTCGTCTTTATCTAGCCCTATGAGAGGTCTGTATATTGGCGCGCGTACAGCTAGTGAGGAAACGTAGAGGTTTCTAAGGGTTTGAGAAGCCACTTGGCCGAGAACTTCCCCAGTCACTATTCCCTCTGCTCCAGTTTTTTCAGCGATCATTTCAGCTGCCCTATACATGTACCTCTTCAGCAGGACGTTCAGAAGCGACAGCTCAGTTTTCGTCCTAAGCTCGTAGAGAAACTCTCTGAAGTCCACAACGTAGAGCTTCGGCCTGTATCCGTAGCTCCACTTGTCCGCTAAAACCTTAAGGACAGACAGCACCGCTGCTTCAGCGGCCTCGCCGGCCAAGTTGCAAAAGACGTAGTCTACCCTTGCGCCCCGCCTCATCATGTACCACGCTGCTACAGGTGAGTCTATTCCCCCGGAAACAAGTGCAACGACTCTTCCCTCGGATCCTAGAGGAAGGCCGCCGCAGCATTTCTTAACTTCAGTAAAGAGGTAGGCGCGTTTCTCCCTTATCTCCACGAACACTTCTGCCTCAGGTTTTTTCAAATCTACTCCCCGCGAAAGGGGGTACAGCGCGTCTCCGAGCTTTTTCGCCACGTCCATTGAAGTGAAGCTGTGGCTGCCCCTCCTCCTAACGCGTACGGCGAACTTCTTGCCTTTTACGTGCTCCGCGAAAATGTCGCGTGCCTTTTTCACCAGCTCGTCCAGAGTGTCGAACTCGACCTCGAGAGCTGCGGATAGCGACTTTATGCCGAAAACCCTGCAAACCTGTTCTGCGGCTTTTTCTGCATCGTCCGTGTAAATGTATATTCTCCCCGGCTCAGCCTTAATCTCAAATGAGATTTTTGCCGAACCTAGAGAATCCTTAATGTTACTTAGGAGAAGTTTCTCGAATAGGCGGCGAGTTTTCCTTCCCTTTATTGTAAGCTCTCCGGGCCTAACTAAAACAATTCTCCTTATCTGCTCGTCCATTACTAGATAGACACCTAGACGTAAACGCTTCGACGAATATTAAATGGCTTCTCTGATCTGTTGCAGTCCTCTGAGTATCGCTTCTGCCACGGAGACTTTAGATATAGGGGAAGGCACGGAATCGGTTGCAGCGGCCTCCTTTACACCTTCATGATATATTCTGTCCAGAGCGCCCTTAACCAACAGCGCGTGAGTGCAGGCAACGTAAACGTTTGCGGCCCCCATTTTAAGCATGCTTCTAGCTGCCAGGGCTATCGTGCCTCCAGTGCTTATAATATCGTCTATTATCAGGACGTTCTTTCCGCTTACATCAATCTCCTTGGGAGAAATCGCAACCTCACCCGTCACTCTGTCTCTGGTCTTCTCCAAGTAGTCGTAGCTTAAGCCTAGAACCTTGGCCGCCTCCTCTGCGCGGTGAAGAGCCCCCTTATCCGGAGCTAAAACTACTCCCTGACCGAGCTTAACGCGGAAGTAGTCTGCGAGCTCTTTCACTGGCAGTACGTTTACGTGAGGTATGCTGAGCCACTCGTCTAGGCTGCGTGGTTGATGAATATCGACGGTCACCAGAGCGTCAGCTCCAGCTGTTTCAAGCCCCCGAAGAACTATCGAAACTGTTATGGGCTCACCTTCCAGGAAGCGTTTATCCTGGCGAGCATAGGCGACGTAAGGTATTGCAACTACGACTCTATCTGCCCCCGCGCCTTTAGCTGCGTCTATAGCCATTAGTAGCTTCATGTAGGCAACGTCTTGGGGGGCGTAGAGAGAGTGCACTATTAACGTAGTGCCTCCAAGTTTTTCGGGTATTCGCAGGTAAGATTCACCGTCCGGAAAAGTTTTTTCCTCAGCCCTAACCAAGCGCGCGCCAAGCTTTTCAGCCAACTTAGCCGCTATGCCATTCGAAAAGGAAGTTGCCACGACAAACATAGCTTCACCACATCAATACATTAAAGCCAGCAGTAATAAAGCTCCCCTTAGCCTAAAGACTTAAAAACAGTGACTCGCATTTGTCTCTGTCATGTCAAGACACCTAAAAAGCCGTGACCTAGCCTTAGCCTCTATCTTCGCTGCACTTTACGTCGTCACCTCGACCATTCCAGG
This sequence comes from archaeon, assembly GCA_029258735.1. Taxonomy (GTDB): domain Archaea; phylum Thermoproteota; class Thermoprotei; order Thermofilales; family JAPDKD01; genus JAPDKD01. Next base: position 4,829 of record JAPDKD010000029.1, read on the forward strand.
AATAAGGCTACCCATGCTGCCGAAAATTAGCATCCAAGTTGAGGCGCTACTGGCTACGCTCTTCGGCGTTATTCTAGGCCCTTACCTCGGCTCTCTCTCAACGTTGCTCGGCGTCTTCTTGGCGTGGCTGCTACCTCCCGGCACTCCAAAAATAACCGGACTCGTTTTCATGCTAGCGCCCCCATCAAACGCCTTGGTCTCAGGACTTCTCTATAAGGGTAGAAATAAAGAGGCAGCTGCTATCCTTCTCGCTGGGCTTGTAGTCATGTCGCTCTCACCGATCTTTTCCCCACTGACCTCGCACTGGCTTGTCTATATTCTAGCAGTATATGACAAGGTCGTTGCGGTCGCAGCCGCTATTACTTACGGCTACATTAAGAAAAAGCTTAGGCGCGGCCTGGCTTCTTACGTGGTGCTCGGCTTTGTAGGCATAGAAGCCGACAATATCACGGGCAATGCGGTGTTTTCTCTACCCTTTATATATGGCGGCGTCTTCGGGCTTCCAGAGAGCATAATAAGGGGCATATATGTGGCCGAAGCTGTCACAGTTCCTCTTCTAAGGGTCGTGCAGAGCCTCTTGGCCGGAATCCTAGTCTACTCCGTCCTAAAGGTGGTAAAAATTGTTAGGAAATGACTTGCAAGACTGTTAAAAGCACGGGCAGCACTACAATAGATACGAAGATAGTAAGCCCCATAACTATCCTGGCCACTTCCTTCGCGTCCATTCCTAGCTCGTTTGCTAGGGCAACGTTTGAAATAGCTGGCGAAGAAAGGGCCTCCAGCAGCAGTACGTAGAGAGGCACTGACGATATTCTGTATACCGTTGCGACTATGGCTGTTAACGTTAACGATATGGCTACGCGCGAAAAATATATCGACAAGTCCTTGGGGTTAAACTTCATTTCGCGGGAGAAATCTATTCCGAGTAGAAGTATAGCTAAGATAGGCGCGGCCTCCCCCACCTCGGAAGCCAGCCTCACAGCGTCCTCCGGTATTTGTAGGCTAAACGCGGTTGCGAGAAGAGCTGCGAGAATAGCGTAAAGCGGAGGGAACTTCATAAGCCTTCTCAGGGACTTTTTCAGCGGCTCACGGATTAACAAAGGGGCCAACACGTTAGAGGTTGTTACGCTTCCAAGCATGTAGAAAGCAACATAGGTTACGCCCTCAGCTCCCCACACCGAGTAGGCTATCGGGATAGGTAGATAGCCCGCATTTGGCTTCATAGCCACAAGAGTATATTCCGGTTTTTTAGTAGCCAAGTAGAAAACAAACGCCGTCACCACAACCGAGGCAACCGCCGTGAGAGTTAGCAGGCTTCCCTGCCCCAGGGCCTGTCCATAAATGGAGGCAAAAAGAAGAAAGGGAAAGAGAATATTGATTACAATGCTGGAAATCACCTTAGACTCGCGCTCGTCGGGCTTCACCGTCAAGCCGTATATTAGCCCAAGGCTCAGCGGTACGTAGAGCTTGAGCAAGGCATAGATTACGGAGTACAAAAAATCTACCTCCTAGTCAGAGAGGAGGGATTTTTCTTCCATATTTACGGGCGAAGCGCACCGAGGGAATATACGTGTCCATGCGATTTGCCTTCACCATATCGAGCCGACCAACAGACGTGTTAACTGGACGTTTTTTAACGTTCTCCGGCTGCTCACGCGCCTCTCTACTTATCTCAGCTAGAACACGAGCATAATAATCTATAGCCTCCTTAGGCTCCGACTCAGTAAACTCTATCATGAGAGCCTCCTCAACTATAGGCGGAAAATATATGGTTGGCGCATGCACCCCATAGTCGAGCAAAGCTTTAGCTACATCTTCCGCCGTAACCACATAGTCTCTAGCCAAGGGCTTAGCCGAGAGCACTACCTCGTGCTTCCTAGGCACGCCAGCAGCATAGGGTATATCGTAACCCTCTACCTCCTTCATCCTACTGATGAAATAGTTTGTGGCAAGCACAGCCTGCTCCGTAGCCTTCTTAAGCCCCTCACCGCCCATGCTCAGAATATAGATGTAAGCCTTGATTAGGGGCACTATATTGCCATAGTAGGCCCTCACCATGCCTATCGAGTGCTTCACGCTATAGTCCCAGTAGTACTTCTCCCCGTCGTAAGCTATCAGCGGCACCGGGAGATAATTCACGAGCTCGCCTTTGGCCAAAACCACGCCCGCACCCGGACCCCCGCCGCCGTGAGGCGACGCGAAAGTCTTGTGCAGATTCAGGTGTACAATGTCGAAGCCCATGTCCCCCGGCCTCGCGTAGCCCATTATCCCGTTAAGGTTTGCTCCATCATAGTAAAGCAGGCCTCCAGCATCATGGACAATGCGGGAAATCTCCAGGATATCCTTCTCGAAAAGCCCTAGCGTGTTCGGATTGGTCAACATGATACCTGCGGTCCTCTCTGACACCGCAGCTTCAAGCGCTTCCAAGTCAACGTAACCGTCCCGGCTCGGTATAGTTATCACTTTGAAACCAGCCATAGCAGCGCTAGCAAAGTTCGTCCCGTGAGCCGAGTCCGGTATAAGCATTTCGTCCCTCTTCTCGCCCCTATTCTCATGATAAGCCCTTATCATTAAAACTCCGGTGAGTTCTCCGTGCGCTCCCGCTGAGGGTTGCAGCGAGCCGCGGTCCATACCTGTGATCTCGGCCAGCCACCTCTCAAGCCAGTATAGAACCTCCAGCAAGCCCTGAACGGTCTCCTCCGGCTGCTCCGGGTGCACATACAAAAGCTTGCTCAGAAGCGGGTTGTGCTCACTGATTTTAGGGTTATACTTCATGGTGCAAGAACCCAGGGGGTACGTTCCCGAATCAACGCCCCAGTTCATCTGAGAAAGACGGGTAAAATGCCTGACCACTTCCACCTCGCTGACCTCGGGAAGCTCTATCCGACGCCTAGCCATGCCCGGAGGAACAAGCTCGCCCACATCCACGATTCCCGCGTCATCTTCCTCAAAGCTGGGCGCCGCGAACCCTCTTCTCCCCTCCCTCGAAAGCTCATATATCAGGAGCTCCCTCCACTTAGCCTGCCTAAACGTCGCCAACCACCTCCTCCAGAGCCTCGACAAGCCTATCAATGTCCGCCCTACTATGTATCTCGGTAACCGCAACCATGAAAGACTCCCCAAGCTTAGGCAAGCGAGTCACCACGGGGCCCACCAGTATATCCTTCGCGAGAAGTTTCCTCCGAACCTCCTCCGCGGACAAGAGTTCGGAGCGAACCGCAAAGCTCTTAAAGAAATATCTCCCCACGGCTGGCGCCCTAAAGCCTTCTATCCTGTTTATCTGCGAAGCAGCGTAGCGAGCACGAACCGCAATCGTTCGAGACAGCTCCCTAAGGCCAGAAGAACCGAGAAGGGAAAGGTAAACAGCCGCCGCTAGCGCGCAAAGCGCCTGATTAGTGCAAATATTAGATGTAGCCCGCTCCCTCCTAATATGCTGCTCCCTAGTCTGCAAAATCATCGCGAAACCCCTCTCGCCCCGCATGGAGGTAGTCATCCCTATAAGGCGTCCCGGCAGCTGCCTCACAAGCCTCCTCTCCCCCCTCACCCCAAAGAAGCCTAGAAGCGGGCCTCCATAGTTAAGCCCGAGCCCCAAAGGCTGCCCCTCCCCAACCGCGATGTCGGCGCCATAGTCTCCGGGAGGACGTATAAGCCCCAGAGACAGGGGATCCACGCCAGCAACCAAGAGAGCCCCATGAGAGTGGCATAAGCTGCTTATCTCGTCCACCTGCTCCTCAATCGGCCCGTAGAAGTAGGGAACCTCGACGTAGACGGCCGCTGCGTCGTCGTCCAGCTTCCTTTTCAGATCGCCTATGTCGAGCAGGCCGCTGTCAGCCCCGTTCTCCACGGTTACCAGCTCCAGCCCCTGAGCCTTCACAATGGTCTCCGCGACCTTCAAGTAGCAGGGGTTAGCGAACTCTGGCACCAAGATCTTCCGCCTGCGAGTGACGCGGGCAGCCATAAGGAAAGCCTCGGCGAGAGCGGTGCTACCATCATACATGCTCGCATTAACCACGTCCATCTCCAACAGGTCGGCCATAAGGCTCTGATACTCGAACAAGGCCTGAAGCATGCCCTGCGAAACCTCCGCCTGATAAGGCGTATAACTCGTGTAGAACTCGCTGCGCCCCACAATCTCGAGCACCACGGCCGGAACGTAATGCGGCGCCAAGCCAGCAGCGAAGCACAGCATCTCCAAGCAACTACTCACGCGGTCAGCCTTATCCGTCAGCAGCCTATACACTTCAGCCTCCGACAAGGGGCGGCCAGCGCCCACCCTTAGAGGCCGCTTTAGCCGAACCTCATCTGGAATATCGCCGAAAAGCTCGGAGACGTCGCTTACGCCTACGGCTTCAAGCATCTCCCGCGTAACCCTACCGTCAGAATTAGGAAGCCAAGGAAGTCCCAAAAAACCACCAAGAACAAAAACACTAAGACAAAAATAAACATGCGCCATAAATCTTCCAACCAGCTACTTCATGCATCGCCTTAGACTAATTCTACAGATACCTTCCACACTTCTATTCCAATTTTTTCCGCAGCTCTGGCTGCGTCTTTCTCTATTTTTAGTGCTATGAGGACTATGCGGGCTACTTTTTCGCCTATGGTTTTCTCGTATGCTTGCGCCAGGCTTAGGGCTTGGCTTACTGCTTCGCGTCCAGCTTTTTCCTCTACCTCGACTATTACTGCGCCGTTTTCGTCCTCCATGATGAGGTCTATTTCTGCCTCGCCTTCTCCCGTGTCGACGCGTTTTTTAACGGCTTTTATGCGCCTGCACCTTAGGAGCTCGGGGTGGTTAGCAAGGAGCACTAGTAGAGGTTCCTCGTAGAGGTGAGTGTATTCGCCTCCACGCGATATGAGCTCGGCGCCTTCCCTGGCGGATATGTAGCGTGTTCCCATCTGCTTGGGGTAGACGTCTACGAGCTTGCCCGCTCTGCATATTAGGAGTATGCAGGTGTTCTGGACATTGAGGCGGCCGCTCCTAGTAAGCGGCAAGGGTTTTCCGCGTCCGTACCTCACCTTGCCCCTGATCTGCGGTGGCAGGAGCCTTATCTGCGATATGACTTTCTCCTCGTCTATTTCGTCCCGCGAGGCTACTCTATATGGTATGCAGCTGTTTTCGAGCACACGAACAACGTCTTCCCAGCCTGGACCTCTGACAAGTATTACCTTTACCCCGTCTTGTGATGAATGTGTCTTCATTACTACTCCTCTTTTTCACTTTTAGGATAGCTGTAGCTATTTATTCTGTTGGCTTTCCCTGTACAAGCCTTATAGTTATCTGGCAAAGAAAAGTAAACTAAAAATTTCGAGGTTACGGAGTTATTTTGACTTTTATTTCTAGGTATTTTTCTGCTGGATGTGCGTCTTTGGGTGCCTGGTTTAGCGGCTTGATGGTCACTTTTTTGGCTCGTAGGGTTCCTTTTATGTCTTCTATTGATGTTTCGATTATTTTCCTGTGCTGGTCGCCGCAGTACACCGTTATCTCGGATATCTCCTTGCCTAGGGCTATGCCCGCATCATGCTTAGCCCGCCTTCCGGCCGCTATAGTCTCTATCACTACAGCGCCTTCTTCTATTACTTTCTCGTCGTATTCGGCGGCTCGGGGCCACGGAGCGGTTGTGATGCTCTTGTATCCGGCTTTTTCCTTGAACATTCTGTGGTATATTTCCTCGGCTACGTGAGGCGCGAACACTGAGATCATATGCACTATCCTGTAGAGGACCTTGTTGAGGGTATAGAGCGCAGCCTTCTTGTCAACGCCGCTGCGGGTCCTGTACTTGGTTGCCTCTATATAGTGGTCGGCGAACTTATGCCAAGCGAAGTCTATTATGCTTGAAGCCGCCGTTTTGAAGTCGAACTTCTCCATAGCGGCCGTCACCGTCGCGGTGAGCTTTTCCAGCTCGTTGAGTATCCACTTATCCACCAGCCTAAGCTCGCTCTCCTCCACCTCTTCGGGGACCTCTTCGCCTTCCAATATCATGTTGACGTATCTCGCCATGTTCCAGAGCTTTGTTAGGAAGCGCTTGGTGTATTGTAGTGTTTCCCATGTGAATAGTATGTCGGAGCCTGTTGCCGCCGCGGTTGCTGCCCATAGTCTGAAGGCGTCTGCGCCGTATTTTTCTAGTACTTCTAGGAGGGGGACGTAGTTGCCTAGGGATTTGTGCATCATTTTTATTTCTCCGTCTGGGGTTTTGCCTAGGACCATTCCATTTATTAGGGCTGTTTTGTACTGAGTTTTTCCGAAGAGGGCTATTCCTCTGACTAGTAGGTAGTAGTCCCATGTTCGGATTATGTCGTATCCGTTGGGCTGTAGGTCTGCTGGGAAGAGTCGTGGGTCCATGTTGTCTGGCCAGCCCGCGTGTACTGCGGCGGTTATGCTGGAGTCCATCCAAGTGTCCATTACTGCTGTTTCTCCTTTGAGGCTTGTGGAGCTGCATTTAGGGCATCTACCTATTTTGGGCGGGTCTTTTCTTGGGTCTATCGGTAGCCAGTCCGGCTCGGCGACTATGACGTGTCCGCAGTCCTGGCAGTACCATACTGGTATGGGTGTTGCGAAGAGTCTTTGCCTGGATATGGGCCAGTCCCAGTCTAGGCTTTTGACCCATGCTTCCAGCCTGTTGTATGCGTGGGGCGGTACCCACTGTATCTTCTTGGCTTCTTCTAGGACTTTGTCGGCTAGCGCCTTTGTTTTTACGAACCATTGTTCGCGTGGGATTATTTCTATTGGTGTGTGGCATCTCCAGCATGTGCCTATGTTGCTCTTGATGCTTTCTACCTTTACTAGGAGTCCTTTCTCCTTTAGCAGTTCCGCCGCTTTTTTCCTGGCTTCTTCTACTTTTAGGCCTGCGAGGGGGCCTGCGACTTCCTTCATTCGTCCCCTCTCGTCTATTGCTTCTATGACTGGCAGGACGTGTCTTGCCTGCCATCTGACGTCGGTTTTGTCTCCGTAGGTGCATATCATTACGGCTCCTGTGCCGAATTCGGGGTCTACTTCCTCGTCTGCGATTATTGGGACCCACCTATCGTATAGAGCAACTTTGGCCCGCTTACCTATGAGATGCTTGTATCGGTGATCTTCCGGGTTTACGGCTACTGCGACACAGGCCGCCAGCAGCTCTGGCCTCGTTGAGGCTATTGTGAGGGGGGAGCCATCTTCCAGCTGGAAGTTGAAGTAGTATAGTGGCCTGTTCTTCTCGACGTATTCGACTTCTGCTTCGGCTATTGCGGTTTCGCAGCGGGGGCACCAGTTGACCGGGTGTTTTGACTTGTAGATTAGGCCTTTCTTGTACATTAGGACGAAGCTTAGCTGTGTTCGCCGCCAGTAGTCGGGTTCCATTGTACGGTATTCGGTGGTCCAGTCTATGCTGCAGCCAAGCGCCTTTATCGCCTTTTTCATGGGCTCTATCCATTTGAGCGTGTACTCGCGGGTTAGCCTTAAGAACTCTTCTGGCGGGACTTCGCTCTTGGATTTCCCTATGGTTTTTTCGACCCTGACTTCTGTGGGTAGTCCATGGCAGTCCCAGCCTTGGGGGAAGAGCACGTTGTATCCGCGCATCCGTTTGTATCTGGCTACGAAGTCTATGTAGGTGTGGTTGAGGGCGTTGCCTACGTGGAATTCGCCGCTGGGGTAGGGTGGGGGAGTGTTTATGCTGTAGGTGGGCTTGGACTTGTCTTCCCGGTTGAAGCGGTAGATTCCGCTTGCTTCCCATTTTTGCTGCCACTTGGGCTCTATTGTTTTATAGTCGTATCTCTTGGGGAAAGACTCAGACATCTGAGCACCTCCAATATTTACAGTAACAACTAGAGAGAACACGGGAAAAATTAAACCCTTCTATAGCTACTCTACGCCCGGCCTCATGATCACCAGCCGTGCACTATATTCTTATCCTTCGAGGCTTTAATATGTGTCGGTGCTTCGCTACGTGGCGCATCAATGAAGAAAGAGCTCGCGGGATAGCCGAGGGGTTCGCCGAAGCCGAAGACTTCGTCTACGAGTGTGAGCTTTTGGATCCGCAGATGAAGGCTGTCGGGGATATAGTTAGGCGGCTGGGGGCGAAGAATGGGGCGGCTTACGTGGTGGGGGTTGCGCTTGCTAGCTACATGTTGTCTGTTCGCGGGGAGAGGCACTGGTTTCTTGCGGCGGAGTTCGCTGGGGAGGACGTTGGCGAGAGCCTTTTAAGGTTTGTTAGGGAGAGCCCTAGCTTGGCTAGGTTTAAGGTTGTTAGAGAGAGAAGAGTTAGGAGATATTTAACCTTTTTTGTGCCGAGGTTTTTGGAGAAATTTGAAGCTTACGCTAGCGATTTGAGAAGTTTTTGGGCGGATCTTGCGCGGGCTGTAGGCGCTAAGCCTCGGGCTAAAACTGTAGTTTTTGCTGTTAAGATGCTTTATTATTCTCTTAGGGCTGCTGGTTTCAAGGTTCGAGGCTTGCCGTACGAGATTCCTATTCCCGTGGATTTCCGTGTTTCTTTGATGACGTTGACCAGCGGCCTCATAGCTGACGGGGCAGCTGATTTTAGGTCTGAAGCCAGGCTCCTCAGAGAGAGGGGGGCAGAGCTCGTCCGGCGTGGTTGGGGCTTGGTTTCGGAGCTTTCAAGCGTGCCGGCGTTAAATATGGACGTGGTTTTGTGGCTTGTTGGAGGAGCTGTCGATAGGTCTAATTTTTCAAGGAAGAAGGTGTATCTCGAGCTCGAGAAGGTTGTTGGCCGCACTCTGGAGGAGCGCGAGAAGAGGCTTGTTGAGAAGCTTATATGGCGACTTTGATCGCTAGGTTAGTCCGTAGTCTTCGGGGGTAAAGTAGACGACTAGTTTTCCTTTCTGCCAGTCACGTATTAGGATGCGGGCGGCTTCTTCGACGTTGGGTTCTCCGCCCTTGAGGAGGAGGCCGCGTCTCCGCGCTAGTTCTTCGAGTATTTTTAGAGGTTCGCGGCTTTTTATTCCGTAGGTTCGCTGAAATACTTCGGGATCTTTTGAGGCGAGCTTTTCTATCAGCTTTATTGCCGGGATGAGGGGGTCTTCGAGGCTTTCGGGTCGTAGCGCGCTTCTGAAAACTAGTTCTTCGCTAGAGAGACGCGGCACTATTCCCGGGGTATCTATTACCTTTAGCCATGTTGCTGCTCTTACAGTCTGTGCCTCGGTTGTGAAGCCCGGTATTGGGGACGTGCCGGCGCTGCTTCTACCCTTTAGCACGTTTATGATCATTGATTTGCCCACGTTTGGTAGGCCGACGATCGCTACTGTTACGGGTTTTTTGCCCCGCGCTGCCATTTTTACTGCTTTCCATAGTTGCCTCGTTCCTAGCCTGTCGCGCGCTCCTATGTAGATTGTGGGGTATTCTCGGCTAAGAACCTTTTTCCATTTCTCCGCAACTGATCTCGGTATCAAGTCTGACTTGTTTATGACCAGTATTAAGGGCTTTCCGAGCTTCTTGACGTAGGCTTCAACCTTCTTTGTGCGTGTCGCCATAGGGTCCCGCGCGTCCAATACCTCGAAGACAACATCCGCTCTCCTAATCACTTGCTTAACAAGTCTCCACTGCTGGCTCATTGAGTCCATCACTTGAATTTCTATAATCTCTGGTATTATGGTTTAAAAGAGATAGAAATATTTGTAGCAAATACCTGCCTTTAAGGATTAATAGGCTTTTGCTACGTAAACTATTTGTGTTGCTGGGTGCCCGCACCAAGCGCAGCGTTTTCCTTCGGGAATTTCTTCCTCACCTAGAGCTGTTCCGCGCACTTTGCCGCCTTTTGTTTCTTCCTGCATCTGCATCGCGCATTCTTCTCTTCCACAGAAAGGCATCTTGACTATTTTCCCCTCTTTTAGTCCTTCTTCTACTTCCTCTCGCGTCGTAGCGCTCACTATTCTATTTTTGAAAAACTCCTCAGCCCTTTTCTTGAGGTTTTCAAGTATTTCTCCAGCGAGTTCGTATATCCTCTTTAGCAGCTCATCTTCGGGCACTTTCTCTCGCTTCCTCAGGTCTCTCCTGAATACAGTTACGTATTTTTGTTCAACCTCTCTTTTTCCTATTTCTATCCGCATTGGCACTCCACGCAGCTCCCAATCATTAAACTTCCAGCCTGGAGTTCTCTCTCTCAGATCCACTTTTACCCTTAAGCCTGCTTCCCGGAGCTTTTTCTCGATTTCGAAGCATTTGCCAAGCACCTTTTCCGCGTCCGCCTCCTCATAGTATATTGGTATTATGACTGACTGCAGCGGCGCTACCTCAAATGGAAGCACTAAGCCTTTATCGTCCCCGTGAACTGAAATTAGCGCAGCAACTATGCGCCATATTCCAGGGCCGTAGCAGGTTTGCCAGGCATATTTCTTTTCTCCATCTTTGTCTGTGAAGATTATTTCAAAGGCACGCGCGAATCTTTGTCCAAGGTCGTGAGTTGATGATATTTGAAGTACTCGGCCGTCAGGCATTATAGTGTCGGCTGCGTAGGTGTCTTCTGCTCCCGCAAACTTGTCCCATGGAGGGCGGCGAAGGAATAGGAAGGGTATGCCCAGTTTTTCCCATACTACTTTCCGCGTGTTTTCCATGTCCTCTCTTATCTGCTTTAGTGCATCCTCGTGCGTTGGGAAGACGTTGTGAGCCTCTATCCAAAGGAACTCGCGGCCACGTATGAATGGGCGGGTGTTCTTCTCGTACCTGTACACGGATACACTTTGGTACAGCTTCAGCGGCAGGTCTCGCCAACTTTCAACCCATAGAGAATACATTTGATAGAAGGCGGTTTCAGAGGTTGGACGAAGCGCTAGCCTTCTTTCCAGCTTTTCGTCACCTGCCTCAGTTACCCAGAAGACTTCAGGTTTGAAGCCTTCTACGTGCTCTTTTTCCCGCTCGAAGTTTTCTTCGGGAATAACGAGCGGGAATAGCACTGGCTGGTGCCCTGTCTTCTCTAGCTCTTCCTCGAAGAGCTTATATATTTCCTTTATGATGCGCATTGCCCATGGCTTGTGCACTATGAAGCCTTGGACGTTGTATCTTAGGTCTATCATGTCCGCTTTTTGGAGTACCTGCGTGTACCACTCTGAGAAGTTTTCTCTCTTTTTTACGGTGATGCCTAGCTCGGACATAGTTAATCCTCTTATTTAAGCTGTAATTCCTTTTTATCTTTATTACCGGAGAACGAGAATTAAAAAACAAGAAAATTTTACTTTATTCCGAGTAGGTAGCATGCCAGGAGGATGGCTGCTGGTATTAGGAGGTTGTCTACGTCTGCTGGGCTTACGGCTTCTACTATGGTTGCTATAACTCCCATTATCAGCGCGGCTGTGAGAAGGTTAATGTTTGGCAGGCTCCAGAATACTAGCACGTATAGTATTATGAAGCCTATGAAGCCCGCTATGAACACTGTTAGGGAGCCTTCGAGGCTTTTCTCTCTGCCCAGCAGCTTATACTTGTGCTTGCCGTATATTTTGCCTATGTAGGGTGCTAGTCCATCTCCCCAGCCTAGGTAAGCCATCGTTAGTACTCCGGCCGTAGTCATATAGTAGAATATGCCGACGAACTCCATGGCTAATGTGAAGAAAAGCGGCCCTCTGAGGAGTTCCTTTGGGTCTCCGGTTCTGGTCATTGTTTGTACTGCGACGTCGCCCGGCTTTGCGGTGAAGCCTTTCTGCAGGAAAAGTAGGGTCCATAGGACTGCGACGCTTATGTTGAATATGTAGGACCAGCCGTCGCTTGGATCCATTAGTGGCCAGACCCATATCCAGCTGCCTGCGGCTATGTGTATTACTTTGCGGGAGAGGTCGGGCGGGAATCCCTTTGCAACTAGCTTGCCCATTAGCTGTATTATTGTGTTTATGTAGATTAGGGGTAAGGCGACTCCAACGATGAGGTTGTATAGGTATATTGGTTGAAATAGGGCCTGCATCAGGGTCACCTCGTTATTCTTGTGAATTCGCCGCTACCATCGGTTACGGCGCGATAAAGGTTTCCCTTCTTGAGCATGTTGATTATCCAGACTTCTCCTCCCTTTTCAAAGTAGTCGCGGTGTTTTAGCGCTTCGGAAAGTTTTCCTTTCATTCCACCCGTAACGTCGACGGGAGAGCCAGCGCCAACGCCTGCTATTATTTTCTCGAGGTCTTCCAGCGTCAGCTTTTGCACTACGTTTCCTTCTCTGTCCAATACGCCGTCAACATCTACTCCGAATATTATTAGCCTCGAGTTGAAGGCTTGGGCTAGCTGGAAGGCTAGCTGGTCTCCTGAGCATACGGAGAGTTTTAGGTTGTCATTCATGTCCGCGACCATGTCTCCAGATACTACGGGAGTGAAGCCAGTATCGTAGAAGCGCTTCATGCCCTTTAGGAAGAACTCGGTTATGCGGCCATTGTTCTGCACTACCATAGATGAGGGATAGAATTTTACGGCTGGGACGCCGTGTTTCTCCAGTTTTTCGAGCAACATCTGCCTTAGCCTATTCACTTGGTTCTGAGCGTAGGTTAGGTAGATTAGCTGCTGCTTTTCTTTTATGCCGAGGTAAAGCTTGTATTTCCTGACTGGTAAGTGTCCGACTATTCCCACGCCGTGGACGAGTATTACTCGGTATCCAGCGTCAAGTAGTGCGGCCACTTCCCTGGCGATATAGTCTACTTCGGTTTCTCTTATGATTATTTTATCTGTTCTTTTCTTGTCTGTTAGGACAGAGCCGCCTATCTTTATTATTATGGGGGGCTTGTTGTTCATTTTGACCAATAAAATATATCCTCTCATCACTTTTTATTTTGCCGCTTAGGGGTTAACCATGGTTCCCAAGCTTCTGGTTCACGGAGGCGCAGGCAGATATAGGAAAGTTTCCGAAGAACGACGACAGAGAGTTTTATGCGAGATTGAAAACGCCTTGTATAGCGGCATTTCAGCACTGCGTTCAGGCTCCGCTATTGAAGGAGTGGTTGAAGCGGTATCGTACATGGAGCAGTGCGGGGCCTTTAATGCTGGCCGCGGAAGCGTGCTAAATCTTCGCGGCGAAGCTGAGCTTGATGCTGGAGTCATGTTTGGTCTTGATTTATCGGTGGGCGCCGTTGCAGCGTTGAATGATTATTGGAACGCTGTACGTCTAGCCGACTTTATACGTCAAAATACGGACCATATATTCTTGGCTGGAGAAGGGGCACGACTTCTGGCCGAGAAGCTCGGAATGGAGAAATTCAAGCCGTTGCCGGAGCGCGTTAAAAAGTATAGGGAGCTGATGAGAAAGTTTAAGGAAAACGAGATCTATTGGAGAAAGAACCGCCAGCTTGTTAGTAGGTACGGTTTAGGCACGGTTGGTGCTGTTGCTATTGACAGTGATGGGAATTTAGCCGCAGCTTCATCTACAGGTGGAATATGGCTTAAGCTTCCGGGCAGGGTTGGTGACACGCCAGTTGTGGGAGGCGGTTTTTACGCTGAGAATGGAGCTGCGGCTGCTTCGGCTACAGGGCGCGGAGAACTCATTGCTAGATTCATGCTTTCAGCAAGGATAGCTGCCGAGGTTCGAAGGGGGCTGAACGCCTCAGATGCAGCTAAAAAAGTTGTGCGAGAACTAACCGACATGTTTGGCGCAAATACGGCCGGCGTAATAGTTATAGATCGTAACGGGAATTACGGTTACGCGTATAATACCGAGGTCTTCATTATAGGGATTTACGACGGAGAAAGGATGGAGACAAAGTATATATTAGAGCAGAAAAATAGCTCAACATAGGGCCGGTAGCTCAGCGGGAGAGCGCCCGGTTCGCAACCGCGGTTATTACCGCCGGAGAAAAACCGGGAGGTCGCGGGTTCGAGTCCCGCCCGGTCCACCACTTTTTTCTATTTTTCGAACTAAAATAGCGAAATAGTTGTTTAATATTTTGTAGTAAATTTTGTGTCTTTTGGTGAATATTTTATAGCTTAAGGAGTATCACTGCCACTTTTCTTTCCTTATATTTTAAATGTATTTTTATTGTTACTATTTATTTTGATTATTAATGAGAAGTTGAAGATATTACTTTTTTTCTTGGAAGGTTATATTTTGAATGTTGTCGAACATTCTATGCTTTTTTTAATTATTACTAGTGGTAAGCATTATTCTATTATATTCTTTAGTATAACATATTTGAATAAATTAACCCTAGTGAAAAAATCTATAGAAACTATATATGAAGATAAAATTGGAAAGATTTATAAGCAGAAGGAAAGTCTATTTAGCGGTAGAAAGTATGCCTTGTTATATTGAGGAAATCGTAGCTAATTGGGATAAGGCTGTACTACAGCCGCAAGACGATAGGCTGCTAGTATACATCGGCGACAAGGTCCACGAATGCGACGCATCAGAACTGGCTCGCGCGCTTTCACGCGAAGCCGTACTAGAGAAGCTTCTTGAGTCCAAGACATTTCTGAGCAAGCGTGAGGTGGCTAAACTTTTCCACGTTACACCGCAACTTATTCCCAAGTATGCTCCGTGGTCTAAGCAGTACGTGTTAAGGCCTGTTTTTAAGAAGAGGACAAGAAGAGTTATTTTGACAAAGAATCCGGAGGAGACCAAGAGGATTATAGAAGTAGCGCACAAGTACGGTGTGAATAGCATTTACCTCAGAGACATGTATGAGGAAGCAAAGAAAAAGAGCATAGAGGAAATCAGGGAAGAATGGGAAAACAGGTTGGCAATCACGATGGTTGACAGGTATTTTGAGGCTTTAGAGGAGCTGCTGAGAACACAGTAAGGGAAATATAGCTCAAAGATTTTTTATTTTCGTTCGTTAACCTTAAGCTATACCAATGCAAATAGTTGTAGTGGATTGTATGTTGGATTCGCTGTATAGAATTGCAGGAATTTTATGTGGAATCGCGTTTAACAGGGAACTAGGGCTATCAGATATAGGGGATTTTGATGGAATGGCGTGCGCCGCGTTATTTAAAATGAAGTACCCACGCGGGATTGTGGTTTTCGCATCTCCTAGAGATGTTAAAAATAGTGTGCTTATAAGATGGACTGCGTGGGAATTTGTCGGTGACCTACCTTGTCCCGGTAAAGTGAAAATTAGGGCTGATCATCATGAAACGAATACTCCTTGCGCTGAAAGGGAATTCTATGATCCAAGCGCGCCTGCCGCCGCTGTGATGGCTATTAAGGCTCTAGGTTTAACGGGGAACTTGAAAGCCGGAAAAATCGTTAGCTGCGCCGTAGAAACTGACACAGCTAATATTATAAGCGAGGAGGCGAGGATCCTTAATGCGGCAACTAAAGGAGCAAGATATCCAGAAAAGGTTAAGCTTGCAGAGTTGCTGGCGGAAAAAGGTACTGAAGCCGTTAAAGACGAGTTTGTGATGAAACTTGCGTCGAGGTACTTCGACGTTGAGCGTAGGACAGAGCAGCTTGCAGAAAGAATCCCCATCTCCGAGCAAGTTATCGTGGTTTTTGAGAAGAATGTTGGAATCTCATATCGCTATCTAAGTATCTTGCTAAATAGGCGGGGCGCCAACTTCACTCTTATACTGGTTCCGAGGGGTCTTTTCGGGGTCAGAGCCTATTTTGGAGCCAGACCGAACTCGCCTTATAACTCTGCTTTTCTTGCTAGAGCTCTAGGTGGTGGAGGCCACCAGTACGCGGCAGGGGCATATGTTAGGGCATTCCCTCGGAGACAGGCTTTGCTTAAAATTTTAGGTCTAGTTAAGTCCGAGCTTCGGCTTAAAAAGCTGAACTATTTATTTGTTAATAAAGATGGGGAACTTGAAGACAGAAGTTTATAACCTGCACTAAGTTCCTATATGTGGATATGAGCGGGGCGCTTGTAGCAAATATTTTTGTTTTAGGTTTGTCTCGGAAATGCGGGAAAACTATAGTTGCTTCAGCGCTTGTTAAAGGGCTGTTGGATAACAACGTAAAGGTGGGGTTTATTAAGCCGCTTAGCTTGGTGGACACTTACCTGGATTTAGCCGCCATTAGTAGAAGTGCAGATTTAGGTTTTCCCGTAAGCACGGAGGCCGTCCAGTTAAGCGAGGTTGACCCTAGCTTGGACTACGACGTTGTTAATCCGCTAGTACTGGTTTCCGCCCCGCCCAGGCTAGAAACGTTTTTGGAGGCGAGAACTCCATCAACCTATTTTGCCTACCTCGATGACCCGTTTAAGAGGATATTTTTTGTTAAAGCGAGCTTTCCTCAGTCTATTAAGATGCGCTTAGGTTACCTGTACGAATGGTTGCTTTCTAGAAGACTTGTACACGTGGACGACGAAATTTTACGTAAGATTTCTCGAAATGTAGATAAAGTCATTAAGATAGGCACCCACATCGATGTGGAAAGTTTTCTTAGGGAGATCATTTTGAAAGCGGTTTGGGAGGCTTATGAAAGATTATCGGAGAGGCGGAGGGTGTTAATAGTTGAGGGAGTTTTCGACAGGGCGTGGCCTCTGCCTTTCTATTTGCGTCCCGATATTGTTTTTATCGTTGCTCGGGGTTCTGTACTAATGTTTAGCGGTGATAGGTACGCTGCGGCTGTGAAGGTTAAAGGCGACTACAGTGACATGAGTGTTTTAAGGACAAGAGACGTAATAGCATTGCTGAATCCGAGTACGATTTTTCACGTGCCTCCACTAAGTACGTTTGAGCTTATAGAGAGTAGAGTGGAAAAATTAAGTGAAGTTATTGGAGCCGTCCTCGATTTTATAGAGTCGTAAAATATTTTTCGTTGTTTTCCAGCTTTTCCTAGCAAAGGGAGGGGGCTCTCCTTTTAATCTTACCCAGTTCTCAAGGAAGGCTCTTGTTTTAGGGTCGCTTGGGTATCCTGAGCCGATATCGCCGTAGATTTTCTTAAGCTGGCTAATGTACGCGTCGCGCCTGACTTTCGCTATTATAGAGGCGGCTGCTACTGCCGTATATTTTCTGTCTGCGTGATTTTCCGCTGTTATTTTGACTCTTTTTCGCAGATATTTTACAAGGCGGGTTAAGAATTTCTCCGGGTTAGGATCGGGCGAGTCTACATATACGTGCTCTACGTTATTAGGAAGTTCGTTGATTATTTCGGCTATTATCTTGGCTTCTAGCTCGTTTAAATTATTTATCGACATTCTATTCACGGCGGCGTCTATTTGGTCGGGCTCAACTTTGCGTTCTATTATTTTTTCCGCGCTATTCTCAATAATCCCGGCCAGCCTCTTTCTTCGCAGGGGAGTAAGTTTCTTGGAGTCTTTAACGCCGAGACTTTTAAGGAAGGGTATTCGAGATTCCTGTAAAATAACCGCGCAAATAATCATGGGTCCTAAGACCGGGCCCCTGCCAGCTTCATCTATTCCTGCTACAACTCTCTGACACATAATGCTACCTTCTGAAACATTTATTCGTTTATATAATTTTTAAAATGAGGGTTCTTTAAAAATGAGTGAGGGGATGCGATGAGCGAAGAGGCATTAAAAGAGGCGCTGGATTATATCGACTCCGCGATAGACGTGCTACGCCGCTACATATCTGATAGAAAAGCGGAAGACGAGATACTTGAAGACGTACTTTACCACTTGGAGGAGGCTGGGGAGCTTTTAGACACCTATATTTCGAGGCGGTCGTAGTGGGGTGCTTCAATGAAAAAGATTATAGGAATAAACTCTTCGCCTCGCTTGAAAGGGCAGGCTTCTAAGCTGCTAGATATATCTTTGAAGGCGGCCTCGCTTCAAGGCGTAAAGACTGAAAAGATAGACTTGTACCTTTATCGGATTGAGCCATGTATAGGATGTGTTAGTCGTGACCAGCGATTATGCCGCTTTCCCTGCGTAATTAAGGACGAAGCAAACAAGATTATGGATAAAATTCTCGAAAGCGATGGCATGATAATTTCGACGCCTGTGTACTGGTACTCTCCACCAGGCCACCTCAAGAACCTTATTGATCGGATGACGGCACTTGAGAACATGATAGAGATTGAGGGTAGAAGCCTTCTTGAGGGGAAAGTTGTGGGCGTTATAGCGGTGGGAAATGATAGTGGTGCATACAGCGCGGCATCGCAAATTGCCTCAATACTAGTTACGATGGGCGCAGCGGTTCCGCCTTGGGGCATAGCGTTTTATGCTAGGCCAGAGCCAGCAGATTCAAACAAAAGTATATTAGAGGATGCCGCAAACGTTGGGCGGGTAGTTGCGAAAATGGTTAATATGCTTCAAAAAATAGAATGGTATGACCCCGACATATTAAATAGTATTTTTTAAACATAATTTCCGAATTACTAATTTATTCCGTAAATTACGTTTAAAAAATATATAAAAATTTATACATTTTAATTTTTATACATTTTTATCCCATATAAATTCTTGTGAAAAAGCCATGAAGTCCAGGGCTGTTCTGGTCGACGGCTTCTGGATCGTCGTTGATAACGGACGCAAGCACAGCGTGGCTATAGACCTGCCAGAGTCGCTTGGAGGCACTGATAAGGGCCCTACCGCCTTAGAGCTTGCTGTTATGGGATTGGCTGGATGCGTTGCAACAATATTTAAGCTAGTTTGCAATAAGATGCGCATACCTGTTGAAAGCTTGGAAGTCGTTGTAGAGGCTGAGAAGCCTGAAGGCGCGTCTACAGTTGAAAAAGCGAAAATAGTGGCGAAAGTGAAGACTTCCGCGAATGAGGCCGCCGTAAAGCGCGCCTGGAATACTACCATGGAGACCTGCCCTGTTGGCGTACTTTTTAAACGTGCAAACGTGGAATTAAAGGAGGAACTGGAAATAGTCAAGTAAAAGTAGGTGTTTTTCTTCTTTATTTTCGATTAAGGCGATATAGATGAAAATAGTTGTTGTGGGTTACGGCGCCGCGGGAATGACTGCTGCCAGCTACGCTGCGCTCACTAATAGAAAGGCTGAAATCGTAGCCTTTGAAAAAAGAAGCTATGCTGTCTATCATCCATGCTCGCTTCCCGACCTAATCAGCGGGATTGTGAAGTCGCCTGAGCACCTTAAAGAGCCGCCTCCCCGACTTCCAAGGTTGAAGGTTTATACATCCACTGTTGTTAAGGAGATTAAAAGAGGAGAGAAGAAAGTAGTTGTGCAGGACTTAAAGAGTGGAAAAGAGTGGGAGGAAGACTATGACAGGCTTATTCTTGCAACAGGCTCGTTCCCCTATGTTCCCCGCGTTATAAAAATCTTAAATAGCGATGGCGTCCACGTGCTGAAGAAGGTGGAAGATGCTGAAGCTATTTTGGAACTCGCGAACAAGTATAGGCGGGCTGTTGTCGTTGGAGGCTCCTTCATAGGCATTGAGACTGCCCATGCGTTGAGGAAAAAGGGGCTGGAAGTAACTTTAATTGAGTATTTTCCCCAGGTGATGCCCGGCAAGCTATACGAGCAGCTTGCAAGGGTCGTTGAAAAGGCCCTAGAGGAGGAAGGCATTGTTCTAAAGCTTGGCGTGGGTGTGAAGGAAATTTCGGGTGAAGTGGGCAATAAGAAAATTATTGCAGGAGATGAAGAGGTAAGCGGAGACTTTGTTGTAATGGCTACTGGCACGAGACCTGATGTAGAGTTAGCTAAGAAGGCTGGCCTCGAGATAGGCGAAAGCGGAGGAATAAAAGTAAATGTAAAAATGCAGACTTCAGACCCCTCGATATACGCCGCGGGGGACAACGCGGAAGTGATCAATATTGTTACGGGGCAACCCATGCTTAGCCTCTTGGGAAGCACAGCCGTGAAGATGGGAAGGGTTGCAGGCATTAATGCTGCTGGCGGCGAAGCTAAGTTCCGGGGAGTTGTTAACGTCTGGATAGTTAACATTGAAAGCTTAAGGTTTGGTGGTGCTGGGATAACTTTTGATCAGGCTAAGAAACTGGGGTTAAATGCTGTCGCTGTTACAGTGCAGGTTCCAGAGAAGCTGGAAATATATCCTGACGCGCACGAGATGACTGTGAGGCTGATTGCTGATAAAGACTCTGGAAGAATACTTGGCGGCCAAATTCTTGGTAAAGAGGGTGTACTATGCCGCCTAGACGTGCTAGCTACGGTGCTTTCTCGCGGAATGACGGCAGAAGAGCTGGCTGAGCTTGAGCTAGCATATACTCCTAGCGTGTGTGAGATTATCGATCCGCTTCACGTAGCGGCCGATGCCCTCCTGAAACGTCTTCGCAGATATAAAACTATCTAATTTTTTCTTTTACCGTTTTGTCTATAAAGCGCTTGCCAAGTTAGCATAGTTTTCCTTATTTCATCCACAACGGAGTAAATGAGGTTCATGTAATGTTCTCCGGTTACCGACTTAGGCGTTATAACTAATTCTACGGAATAATACTTTTGGCTTTCCCTGCGATACCGCAACAGAATCACTGCGGACGCTCTTCCCTCAGATACGAGGTCAGCGTCTATTTCCAGAATCTTTTCGGAACCTAGGTCTTTTATATGTATAAGTGTGCGAAGAAGAACCGAATGCTGCGGATACGTGGACTCGATTCTTCTCTTTACGAATTCCAAGTGTTGCCCGATAAGGTTAGCGTCTATTCTGAATGGAAGGAACTCTTTAACTTCTCCGCCTGTCATTCGCTTGAAGCTCCATCGCCTGATCAGGCCCGGAACAGCTTGTAAAGACGCTTTTTCAGCAGGTTTCAGCCCAGCTACCACGCCAGTTATGACTGAAAGCAGGAGAGCGGTTAAAAGCCATTCCGGAGTAAATGATGGCGTAACTCCAAGTATTTTGCTTGCTTTATCTGCCGCTACAAGTGCCGCGAGCATTGAGTAGCCAGCTACGGATGCACCCAATAATACTGCTTCAAAGATGAAAATGAGGCTTACGTGAGAGGGATTCATGCCTAACGCCGTGTATATTGATAATTCTTTTCTTCTCTCATATACTGACGCTATCATGGCGTTCGCTACCGTGAAGCCGCTTAGGAGCATGACCATTATCGCCTCCAACCTAGACGCTTTTACTCCAATCGTTCTGTAGAAGGTGTATGCTATCCCATCTTTGCCGTAGGTTACTGGCACTCCTAGCTGCTCGACTAGCTTCTTGGCAGCTTCTTCTGCTACTTTTTCGTCAGGTATATAGAACGCATAGCCTATAAATCGCGCTCCGAGTTTAGACGCCTCTTTGGGCGGAACCACAGCTATTTCTGAGGAACGTATATACTGTTTTCCGCTTCCGCGTTCACCGTGAATTATTATCCAGGGACGTAGGGGCGCTCCGTTTATATCGCTGATTCCCGCTAGGCGGTATTCAGAGAAGATACCGGCGACTCTGAGTCTAGTTATTTCGTATAGGCCGTTGCTGCTGTATATTTCGACGATGTCGCCTACTTTTAATCCTGTCTTTTTCGCCGCATAGGAGCTTATCACTATCCACTTTTCGTCGGAAAAGTTTCCTCTAGCAATTAGCGTTGAGCCTATGCCTGATACTTTATCTTCCGCTTCGAAGTCCACGCCTATAACTCCGTTAATAATAGTTGTTCCTTTAGGCCCTTTTAGTCGAAGACCGAGTTTATAACTTGGCGACAAGTATCTTGGAGCTGGCACTGCATTGGGTGCCAGCTCCTTTACTAAAGACACTTCATCGAGGTACAGCTTTACGCCGATTTTAATGGCCGGACCTTTCACAGATGTATGTATCGGGAAGGGGGTTTTCGTTATTGAAACCCCATAACCTACAGATGAAAAAGCCACAAACGCAAAGACTGCTGCGGCCATAGTTATAAACGTTAAGATGCTTCTAAGAGGCCTTCTTCTTAGGTTTCTAGCTGCGAGACTTATGGCGGCGCTAAGAGTTGCTATAACGCCTGTAGACTCTCTTGATTGTCCTTCGAAGCTTTGTGGTATTTCACTGTAGATGAAATACGCTATTATGAATAGAAATGAACCTATCATAAGCAATTTTCTAACGAAGAGCGGGTCATCCAGCGAGATTATACCGCTTCCCTCCGGGAAAAATTGGAATAGCAAAGCCCAAGACGCTAAGGTTAAAACTATAAACGTATAGATCCTTTTTTCTCCGTCAAATAATATCTGTGCGAACGCCAGTGAAGATAAGGCTAGCGCGGCTAAAATTATTGCAAATATAGCGGAACCCGCCATACTCGACGACTTAGAATATTCGATGGATTTCTTCGCTATCGAAAAGGCCGATTCAGCAGCTAGTTTAGCGGAAATGTACCTTGAAGCGTTTAAATCCTTTTGGGCGCGTAGTAGAAGCTCTTTCGCTTCTTCTAGAAGGTTTTTAGCGGCTTGAGAGTAAGCAGTATATTTTGACGCTTGCTCATACGCTTTTTCGGCCTCTTCCACCGCAATGTATGCCTCGTTTATCGATTCTTCAGCAGCTTTTCTCCAGGCCTTATTTTGAAGGTCTTCTATGTATAGGAGCCTGCCAGGCTCATTCAGTTTTACGCTTGTTTCTACGTGATACCCTGAAAAGTATAGAAATACTCTAATGTATTCTTGCGATGTTCGTACTATTAGTATTCTTCTTCCGCTGGTCGTGGTATAAAGATAGTAGGGCACGTATTCCCAGGAAGCTTTAGATGAAACGTAGACGTATGTGCTGCTTGGGATTGTCGCAATCATGTATCTTTTAGGCTTTAGAGCTGTTAAGCTATTTCCCTCGTATGTCAATAGGCTTGATTTTCCGTAGCATATTATTCTGGCATATTCTATAGATGCTTTTTGTAAATCTGCGGGTAGGTAGGCAATCCCGTCTTTCGATGTTCTCCACGCCCATATTCTTCTCGTCTTGTCGACTTTATATATTAGAAATATGTGCGCGTTCGGCAGCGGAGAGCCTAGCGAGTCTTTTATTGTCCTAGGTTCTAATCTTTTAGGAGCATAAAACGTGAAAACGTTAATGTCACCACTGTATACGCTTATGGGGATAGATTCTCCATTCAAAGTAATGTTAGCATGTATTATTGGCGTATACTTGTAGATAAGGTCATAAACGATTATAGTTGCGTTAGAGTTTTCCTGTTTTTCCACGCGGTATATTCGAATATTTTTCTTCTGGGATATGCCCACACGGGAGGAGTTAGATACTACGATAATTACTTTGGAGAATGATAATAGATTTAGATGTATGATCGCATCGCTCCATATGCTTATTGGGTAAAAGTCTATGTTTAGTTCTTCAAGAACGTTTTTTAGCCTTATATAGTATACGCCTGGGTAAATGTTTATTTCGAATTTTTCTCTATCGACAACTCTTTCAATATATGTTGGTCCCTTCAATGTGAAAAGAGATAGGGGCGGGTTTAGAGGCCCAGAATATTTTACAGCTAATTTTATAGTCCCTTTATGGAGTTTTTTAGTTGTTTTGCTAAGCGCACTTACAGCAGCATTGATCGGATCTTTACTCGTTTTTATAATTAATCCATTGCCTTTTTCTATTGTTTCTTCACGCGAGTAATTACCGCTTAATATTACCACTCCTCCACTTTCCGCGTACTCTAGCAAAGTTTTAGATAGCTTTCTCGCCACTACGGCGTCGGCGAGTAGAGTGGAGCAGTTTTCCAAGTCTAGAAATGGGGGTGGCGATGAAACATGCACCATTGTCCCGTTCACTTCGTATGTTTCAGGCGTTAGATTTCTGTCTAGAAACCATATTACCACGTTTCTTGGGTTTGATTTAACAATTGCGATGAAATTTATTGTTGAGAAGAAGATTAGTAGTACTATAAAGAGTGATAATGGGTGATTCGACCTTATGAACCGCCGAAAAGTGTGGTTCGGAGGCATACTGCTCATCCATGCAATATTATCAATGTTATCCGTCTATCAACTCCCTCTATTTTCCGAGTTTTTAAATACTTTGCTGTATTCGGCAGTTGTGGGGTCGGCGGTAGCATTGGGGTTAATTAGCGTTAAAGCAGGGTTGTTAGCTGCCTTAATTACATACATGGCGTCTGTTCTTTTTTCTTTAAACAACGTGGGTTTTGCTCAAGCCTTTCTTTACTGGCTTAGCCTTCTCTTTGAGGTTGGTTTCACAGTTTTAGTGTCATGCGCATTCATAAATCAAATTAGGGTTGAAAAGATTGTTGCATGGACTTTTATTTCTAATTTCTTAGCTATATTGACTTTAGCAGTACTAGAGTATGGTAGAAATCCTGACTATGTTTTTAGCGTTATTTTGCCTTGGTCGACTCCTCACCTGCTACTTTCTGCCCTTATGACCCCTGTTTTCTATTTTCTTTATTCCAGCAAAATCCACCAGGGATAATAGTATTATTGTAATTAGTAATGCAACGTCGACATTAAGTGCTTTCATTATGTTTAGTTTTACTGGTACGGGTTTGTTGTCGTCTTCTCCGGGCACTATATCGTTTGGGTCTACTTGAACTGTTAACGGTTCAAACGGCAGAGATATATCTTTCTCGCCTTGTGTGCCATTCACCCATAAAGTTACTGTTATAGATGTTAGCCTCGTGTTTATTCTTACTGGGACCAGAGCTATAACAGGGTCTCCCGTATTTTTTACCTTTAGGTGCAAAGTATAGGTTAGGCCTGTTTGTTTTGCGTAGGTTTCAACGCTATAGTGCGGCACGCCTGACCCGTATACCCAGGAATTAAAGAACCAGTCTAGGCTTGCCCCGTAAACTCGCTCGGCTTCTACTTTAAAGTCTCTTAGTTTGCATATTTTAAATCGGTATTTTTCCTGTAATCTGTGCATGAGTTCAAAATATTTTGCATCACCCATCAACCAGTTTAGCATTCGCAGAACCATTGCTCCCTTGTTATATACTATAGTGAAGTATGCTTGCGAATCTGCGCCGAAATCGAACACTGACCACGCTATCGGATAATCCTTGTCCCTAATTTTTAGGAACCGATAGTAGGGGCGCCTGACTGTTAAGTCAAATATTTCTTCGAACTTTTTTTCACCGTACACCCACTTAAAGTACAGAGTGTCAGAATACTCGGCAAAGGGCTCGTCCATTATGGGTTCAAGTCCTTCGTGGTTTCCAACCATGCCGTACCACCAGTTGTGTGCTGTTTCGTGCGCTACGACAAGTTCTAGGATTGTTTTTCTTTGTGGCGAGTATAAGCTTGATGTTATCATTACGAACATCGGATACTCCATTCCTCCGAACCAGCCATATACTTCGACAACACGGAATTCTGAGTAAGCGTATTCACCGTAGTATTTACTGTAAAGCTCTATAGATTTTATTGCTGTGTTAAGCGCTATTTCGCCTGCCACTTCGTGGCCTAAAAGATAATAGGAATAAACCTTTACTTTTCTTCTGCCGACACTAGCCTCGCCGCTTACAACCTCATAGTTCTTACTGACAGCGGCGGCGAATTCCCTTACTGGAAGCGGCGTATACCATTTATATATCCATTCGCCAGCTTTCTTTTTTATTTCATCTAGCCTGCCAGTAGCAGCCATTACATAGCCTTCGGGCACGGAGAAAGTTATGTTGTAGTATGCGCATTCAAAATAGAAGCTTTCTCCAGCATCCCAATACGGGTCTAGATTCCATCCCCGCTCGTCGTACACTGCCATGATAGGGTACCAGTGGGCTAAAGCGAATACTCCTGCGTAGTAGCCGAAACGATCTTCTTTAATCGGAATTTTTACTTTAAACGATATTTCTATTTTTATAGAACTTGAAGGTAAAAGGGGCGTGGGTAAGAAGATTTTCAGAATTGTTCTATCTTCTCCTGTTACAATAAATTTTGCCTCCTTTCCGTCAATACTTATTTTCCTTATTTCAATGGAGCCCCCTAGGCTTTTAAATGAGGGAGCGTTTGGATATACATGTAGATAAAGCTCGTTAAATCCTAGGTCGCGCCTGTTTGTGTAATAGATTGTTTCGTTAGCTTGAATTTCTAGTTTTTCAACGTTTAACTTTGCTGATATTATATACTTGTCATAAGAGTTTACCGCAGCAACCGCAAGAGTGGGAGTTGAACAGGTGCAGAAAAATAGAAAGGTGATAATAGTAATTAGAATGAAAAATTTATTGTTGTGCATTTTTATCTTTCACTGTAAGCCTTCTTTTCTAGCTTTGTTTATGTATTCCTGTCGTTCTTCTGGCTTTAGTCCCCTCCATATTAGTAGCTGTTTTCTTATTACGTCTGTTATTTGCCGAACGCCTCTAATCCACACGTGTTCTGTACCGCTCAGCCTCTTGAATATGATGGTCCAAGTTGTAGTCTTACCGACCGTGTCTACCTTTAGCTGAGTGGTTGTAGCCACTCCCCAGTCGAAAGGTTTGATTCTTACCCTCATGTCCAGCACTCTGCTGCGCCCTCTTTCCACTTTTTCCTCTCTGTATTTAATGCGTTCTACCATGAAGGGTCCTTCTGCCTGTTCTGACTGGAAAAGCTGTAGGTATTCTTTGAGATATAGTACGGCTCCGGCTACTTCGGCTCGGGATATTACGAATGGTATTTTCACGATGTAGGTGTCTCCTCTCCTTACTGCGTGTGCTTCAAGCCTCCATTTTCTCTCGAAGCTCGGCGTTACTAGCCGTGACGCGTAGCGGACAGGGTAGGCTGTTGCGGCTAGCGTTATTCCGATGGAAGCGAGTATCGAGAATACTATCCACATTGACCCTGCGTTAACTTTTAGCCCCGTGACAAGCGTTGGCATGGAGATTCCGGCCATGTATCCGAGGAATGAGCTTACTATAGCTACTATGGTGAACTCCATTAGGAATATTCCTGCTACGTGCAGTGGTGAGAGTCCTACTGCGCTGAGGATTCCTATCTCTTTGGTTCTTTCGTAGACTGCTCCGAGTATGGAGCTAAGTATGGTAAACATCAGAAGAACTTCCGGTATTAGAGCTTCTTGCCCTGTTACTTGCTGAGATGTTAGGGTTGCCATGCGTGTTACTTCATATTTTCCGTCTTTGCTAAGAGCATAATATACGTTGTATCTGAAGAGTTGTGTAATTTTTTCAGCGACTTGTGGAGCCTTCTTGGGGTTCTTCAGCGTTATATGTATTGCGAATACTTGTCCTCCCATCTGTTTTGCTACCTCAACAGGCACAATAACTACCTCGGATGGATCCATGGGCTGGGCAGAGCGGAAGGCAACTCTTCCTCCGGCTTCTACTTCTCTGGAAAATGGAATAATTACGATTCCGTCGAGGTCTTTTATTGTTGATAGATAGACTTTTGAGTTGTTAATGATTCCTACTATTTCGAATCTTTTACCTAGAATTTCTATTTTTCCGCCTATTCTAGCGTCCACTCCAGCTGATTTAAGGAGGTCTGCTAGTTCTGCAGATATTATGCAGACTCTCTCATTGCTATTTATGAATGGCCGGCTTCCCGGGGTGAAGATAGCGTCCCAGTTTTCTTCGAAGGCTTTGATTATTTTGAAGTCTGCCGGGTCTAAGCCTAGAATCGCTCCTATAGTTATGGGCTGTCCCGCTGATGTTCTGGCTATTTCTATTTGCTGTCCTATTGGGTAGTAGAAGATTACTTCTGTTATATGTTCAATGTCGTCTCCGAACGCTGACTGTATCTGCTTTGACAGCAGTGACGGCAGCGGTCTAAATGAGCTTTCGCGTATTAGTAGTCCTTGGTAGCCGTAGCTTACCTCGTATGTTGCTACAGGCGCTACGTATCTCGTCGAGAGCACCGAGATTATTGAGACAAACGCCATTGTTGCTATCATTATGGAGATTATTAATAGGGAAGTTCTAACCCACCTTCTCCTCAGATTTCTGAGACCTAGAGATGCCGCCATCAGCATTGCGCTGAATTTGTCTAATTCTGCGAAGTGTTTTCCTACGAACTTCGTCCTTAGCTCCTTTATTGCTTCTGTCGCGTGGCTGAAGGAGATTACTAGCGGCACAATAGACAGGATGAGCATTAGGAATGCTATCGCTACGAGCGGTAGGCTGGCTATTAAGGTGAAGCCTGGGTGGTTAAATACCATGAACGCTATGGCTGCTAGGAATATTGCTATGAACGCTGCAGCGCGCTTCTTAAGGTCTTCAAATTCGAATATTAGCCTCTCTAGCAGGTACGCGAAGGGCAGGGCTAACAGTAGGAAGAATACCGAGGCGTATGATGCGTCGAAGAACATTGTTCTTATCGCTACGTAGGCTTTTCGCTCAAGCAGTAGGGCTAGTACCGCGCTGCCTCTTGCTTCATACCATTTTTTCTGGGCGTAATATTCTTGCGCTTTCTTCCAGTTTGCCGCTGACTCGTTCATGTTTCTTTCTATGGGGTCTACGAAGAGACCTGTTCTCTTGGCTTCTTGCAGGCGTTTTTCATCGACTTTTCTGAAGCCGATGTAGTTTTCGAAGATTGTGAATGGCATTATTACCTGTGTGCCGGGCTTTATGTTGTATCCTCTGGTTTTGTTGTTGAATATGGCTGCATACCACCTGGTTCCACCTAAGTCTACCACTGCGTCGAATCTGGGCGTTTGAGCTAGGGCGGGGTTTTCGAAGACGACTAGCGTGCCCGTTGACATTTCTGGTGTTGGTACGAAGCCTACGTTTTCCCACACAAAGCCGAAGAATCTCGCGTAGTTCTGAGTATAGTGGTCTATTACTAGGACTGGCAGGAATTCGGATACTGGTGATGCAGTATCGGGGTCAAGCACGTCAAAGAACACTAGTGTTCCTGCCCTAAATACGCTGGATTCTATTTTGTTGACTGCTTGGTGCATTCTGGCTCTGAATGCACCTCGCATATATGTGCCGAAGTCTATTGCGTATTTTACTGGTCCCTCCGGCGGTTCGTCGTTGAAGGGGAAGATGGCATATGTCGCGATGTCGCTGGGCGCGATTGTGTGAATTACATATGTGCCGTTGGAGTCTGTTTTTACTACAAAATAGTGTCTCACGAAGAAGGGTAGCTGTCTAGCTGTTGACATTCCAAAGACTATTACTATCGAGTTGGGGACGGGTTTGTATACGCCTTCTGATTCGTTGAAGAATACTACTTTTCCTTCAAGGGTTCTTACACGTCCTGGAGCGTAGAGTTTTAGTATATCGTCAGGATAGTCGTCGAGTAGGTATAGTAGAAGGTTTAGATAGGTGCTGCCTAGTTTTTCCGCGACTTCGCCGGGCTTTAGGTCTTTTCGCGAGGTTAATGTTTCGTAGGTATCTTGAGGTGTTGCTGTTCCCTCCCATATTGCTGGCGACCCGAAAGCTATACCTGGAATCTTTACCATTTCGAATATTTCGAAGTCGAAGTATCTTAGCCTTAGAACTTCTGCCTGAGTGGGGCTGTAGTCCCATAGTATGAGTTTGAAGCCGTAGTGTTTAGAGTAGGTTTCATTTACCAGCTTTATGAAGTCCTGCCGTACTGCAAATGTTGCTTGATCGTAGTCTAGCGGATAGTAGCTTTGGAAGTTTCCTCTATTGAATATTCCTGCATTTGCCGAGGATGATGAGAGGGATAGTTCGAAAACAAAGCGTATGTCGTTGAGTAGGTCGTCTTTATGCTTGTATACAAACTCTCTGGCGCCTTGTAGGGCTTGGCGATATCCTGAGAAGAAGCCAAATATTAGTGTGTATCTGTGTTTTTTAGCTGCGGCTATTCTCGCTATTTCTAGCAGAGTTGCGGCGCTTAATGCGTCATCCGCTCCTTGAGCTAGAGCTGGTATTGCAGACCATGTGTCGTAGTGGGTTATTGCCATTATTGCTTCTTTCCTTTCACCGGGCAGTGTAGCTATTACGTTGTATGAAGGCTTGATTACGTACTCCATTTTTACTACTATTTTTCCCTGCATCCCCAGCTGGTATAGTTTGAAGAAGTCTTCCTCGTTTACAGCTATTCGTGGGAAGTCTATTGGTACCCAGAATCTCTTCCAGTAGTTATCGTACTCTGTGAATCGTGTTTGATTATTTATTAGGAATATAATTCCCTTCGCCCCTAGGTAGGCTGCCCATCTCCAAGCTTTCTCACTATCCCATTTCAGCGCAACTATCTTGTCTTTAACATCTATGCCTTCGAAGTCTCTTAGATCTCCGTACTTTGTTTCTACGTATATTACCTCTCCTTCAAGCCCGTCAGTGTAGGATGTTTCGATCGTATTGGGAAGTAAAGCGTAGGCCTTTATAACCTGCGCGCCTATTTGCGTATATAATACTAGCTCTGAATGCTGCTCGTATGGTACAGTTACGTTGAACTCCTCCAGCGTAACGTTATATCCATAGCTTGAAAGCACATCCGCAATGTATTTCGCCGCTTCTTCACATTGAGGATATCCGGAGATTCGGGGTGCAAAGCTGGAAAGTTTTCTTAGGTGCTCTAGGACGTTGTTAACGTTTACATTAAGTTTTGACGGCTCATAGTTAGGCGGCAGCGCATATGTACTTGTTGAATAGAGACTCGATAGTATAAACACTGACAGTAATAATATTATTACCAGCTTTTTTCTTATCCTCATATACCTCACCTTTTTTCTCTAGATGACTAATATATTTCAAACGCCACCGCCTGCCTCACGAAGCTTAACGCCGTCGCTAAACTGATTACTACGCTGGAGCCTGCAAATATGCCTGCTGCAACTGTCATAATATACTTGTCTGCCCATTCTTTGCCCAGCTTCTTCTCCATGAGCTTCTTTAGGAGCAGGCCTAACACGATACCTGTTGAGTTACTGGGCATGTCCAGTATGCCCGCTACGAATCCGAAGAGCGTTGGAAGGCCGAAAAACGGAGACAAATAGGGGAGGAAGCGCGGAATTACTCCTATAATGCTTCCCACAATAAACGAGCTGATAATGTAGTCCGGCTTGAATATTGTCCCCAGCTGTCTTGTTATGAATAAAGCTCTTAGAAGAGCGTCGGCCGGATAGCTTGGAGCGGGCATGAATCTTGACGGCACATCATACACGTACCATAACATGCCAGCTATTATAAGCCCTATGGCCCAAGTCATGTATGTTCCGAGAATGTGAGCTTTTGCTATGCTGAAAGGTTTGGTGTTTGTTAGTTGGGCTGCTTTGTAGCCTATACATATTGTAGCTCCCCCTATTGGCTGTGCAAGGAACGGATTAAACCATACCCAATAGGACATTGGATTTTGCGGTCCAGGTACTGGGGTGGTTAACCATATTGTTACCTCGTTAAGATAGGGTATCGTGAAAAGCCCGCCTATTATTCCGGCAGATCTCGCTCCAATTATTGTATTTAAGAAGCTGAAAACTGTAGTTATAAGTATCGTCCCTATTAGGAAAGGTATACCCATTGGAGTAAACATGTAAGACAGACTAGCGAGAGTTAGTGCTGAAGCCAAGAACATTATAATTGCCATTTTCCCCGGTATTACTCCGCTTTTACGCGCGACGTCTGCAGGCATTTGGAGGAATGTTTTAATAGCTCCCGCTATTTGCTTTGCGCTTAAAATAGTTGGAACTATTCCTATGGCTACGAGTAGGCCTACTGCGAAGCTTAGCCAAAAGAATAGCTGTGGCTCGTACCATGCCCCCGTTAGAGTCCCCGGTATGAACATCGGTCTGCCTGGAGTATATGGATATTCTTTTAATCCCATGCTTATGAATATGGGGGGCAGTATGACATAAGCTACTATTGATGTTACAAACTGCCATATAATCACTATTTCTGGGATTATTAAACCGAGAGCTATGACTAGGAGATTTGTCGTTATTCCTGTCGTTGCTCCATGAATTATAGGGTCTATCATTTCGGTGAAATCGTAGTGTATTGGGCTGATTATCATGAGCCGCCTGCCTAGAATTATTTCAGTCAGAGAGGGGAAGAGGATACGTATGGATTCGTAGATTGCGGCCATCATGGTGGCTATTGCGAAAATCCTGTATCGTTCCTTTTCGCCTCCTGAGAGAGCGATTGCTATTTCTGCGGCTACAGCGCCTGTGGGGAATGGTAGCTTTTCTACTTCAATGAATAATGTTCTAGCTACGAATGATAACGAAATATCTGCGGCCAATACAAGCGTCATTGATAAGAGCCCTATTCCAATAGGTAATAGCCAATCGGGATGCCATATCATTCTGTGTATCATTGCGGGGCTGTTCTCAGGCGGGCAGGACCACCATGGAATGTTCTGTGCTATGCCGAACTGCTTCGTAATAGGGCTTTTCTTTAAATAAACTGTAAAAAGGAAGCCACCAGTGTATCCTGCTGCTATTGAAGCTCCCCAGCGGATCGTTGCTAGCTCGCTGGCTGAGAGAGGCGACATCATTATGAGGCCGAGCTCTCCGAAGATTAGCATCGTGGCGTATGCCGCCGCTATTGTTCCGACAAGCTGACCAGTTGCTAAGTAAACCCATAGTAGAGCTGGCATCATAACGAGTGAAGAGAATAGCATTGCTAGAAGGGTTCTGGAGGTCAGTCCTTCCTGGAGCTGAACTGTGCTGGACATTTTTACACCTCTTCATTTTAAAGCTATTTTTTATCAATGGATACCCCTATATTTAAATAATTCCAGCTAAAGAGTTCTTTAATTAAAAATTTTTATAAGAAGAGCATCATTAAGCGATGGATGATATTTAGAACGTATAAATTTCAGAAAAAATATCAATATATTTTAATATATGTTGCTTTTTTATCCGCCCATTGCTTTAATCGCTGCACCTATTCCGCTGACTACCGCTCCGAATAGTCCGCCTGCTGCTGCTCCAGCGAAGAATGGTCTGGCTACTTGTTCGTCTAGCTTGGTGCCGCCTATCTTTACCACTAGCCACTTAATTATTAGTATTGGAAGGAATGGCCAGCCCCAGTCGATGTTTGCAGAGCTGCTCATAAGTACTGTGAGGCCTGCGACTATTGGTATGAATGGTATGGTGAATGCTACTCTCGCTTGCAGTATTGGTATGGCTATTGCTAGTAACAGCAGTATTATGAATACTCCGAGTTCGTCAGGTGATGGGCCATACCAAGTGAAGCCTCCTCTCACGTAGTTTCTCGCTCTCGGTATTGCTAGGACCCAGAGGCCATCTATGAATGTGCCGAATACGCCGTGGTTTATTCCGTATGAGTAGGTGAGGTAAGCCTCGAACATTTGTCCTCCGAAGGAGCCGATGACCAGGCCGATTATTATGGCTATGATTATGGTCTTTATTGAGTTTACGCGTCCTAGGAAGGCGAACCTTGAGCTTTCGAAGAAGGCTGAGGCGCCTATGTCGCCTCGGGTGAATAGTCTGCCCTGCATTGTGAAGCCGACTAGTGCTGCGGAGGGCTGGCTCGTGTCGATTAAGCCAGCGGCGTAGCACATTTCGCCTACTACTGAAGATGCGTGTGCGTCCCATGTGTATTGTAGGTTGATGTATCCTAGTCCCATTACGCCCCACATTTGTAGGACGTATATCAGGAATAGGGATAGGAGGAACGCTGGCACTGCTGGGGCGCCTAGTGCAATGCCTATGCCAGTCAAAATTATTACTGCCACAAATGATAGTATCCACTGCATTTGCGGAGATACGAAGTCGTATTCTGGGTTCTTATCCTTTAGGGTTTCTGCTATATACTTCCATGCCGCTATATATGCGCCTATTACGCCTCCAGCTAGCAGGGCTACGCCTAGCGGGTGCAGCTTGTATGGTGCAAAGTACCACGCGTCAAAGTATATGTCGTCAAAAGCTGCTGATGGATCAAATTCTATTATTCCCGCGCTAATGTAGAACGGTACAACGACGAAGTTCACTATGAGCATTGTTATCATTATTGTAATTAGGGCGTCCATTGGGGCGAAGTAGCCGAACCAGCTCCATGGGAAGACGCTGGCCATGTCTAACCCTATCGCCGCTCCAGGAATCATGCTCCATAGAATGCCAGGCTGTCCCGGTGTGTCACCTACATGACCTGGAATTACTGGCACTCCAGGCCACAGAGTTGAAACCAGATATCCTTCGGTGAAGATTACGGTTATAAAGCCTATGAATAGGCCAAAGAGTAGCCAGTTTCTTCTTGATCCTAGCAAGGGGACTTTCTCATCTGGAGGCTTTTCGACCGCAAGTGATACAGCTGTGAATGCAGCCGTGGTGGCCGGATACGGGAGACGCTGGATTTCTACTATTTGTCGCCTCATCGGCATTAGACCAAATATTGATATAAAGACCAACACTAAAATAAGAACAAAGCCGACGATGAATTGTCCAAATAATTCGCCGAACGGCGTTGGCTGTCCCCCGGGCAGAGCAGCTTCATAAAGGTGCTTTGGCAGCGTCAGCCAGCTTGGTACGAACGCCTTAAAGTCTGCCAGCCATGCCGGAGCTTCTGCGTTGGGGAGTACTAGTGCGCCTACCCAGAAGAACCATCCTGGGTAGGTTGCCGCAGATCCATATACCATTGCGTAGATTACGACGTATTCTGCAAAGGTGAACTTAATGTTGGTGTAGAGCTGGATTAGTGCTAGTATTACTACGGTCATGACGCTGACTTCTGCGGTTGCTACGAAGCCGCTGGTTGGCCCCAGTATAGCGTCAGCGAATACTAAGGCCAAGGAGCCAATTATTCCGACGATTATGGCCTTAGGGGTGAAGGCTTTTTCGACGGGCTTCTCGGTTGCGGACATTTTTTCACCCTTGTTCGTAAAGCAATTAATAATAAATACTTAATAAATATTAGGTCGGCTGTAGAGATAAATTTATATAATACCTTTTAAGGTGTTCTTTTCTAAAATTCTTTTGAACTTTGCTGATTTCATGGTAAAAAATTATTACGTTAATAGTCGAACTTTATTTTGCTCGCCGAAGTAATATACGACAAACAACCTCACGCATTCGATAAAAATTTTATGTGCTGAAACTAATCCTAAAGGGAGAGATGTCGTTTAGTACTAAATATCGAGAAAAATACATTAAAAGGATGATCTTAAGTTTCATATTACTAATTAGCCTAAGTAGTTTATCACCACATAGAGTTTCGACGCATCCGCATTTCACGTTTACCATCTTGATCACAAATAACAATGTAGAAGGGCTTTTACCCGTAATGAAGATAAGCAATTATTCAACCCTTGTTTTTTCTAATTATTGTGATATAGGCTTTTCTACGTTTGAGAAAAACGAGAAAAGCGTTTTAATAAACCTCTCTTCACCATTAAGTATTATATTACATTTAATAAATAATATGCATGTACATCCAGACCAGATATTTATTTCCAACTCTTCGTGTTCCCTCTCAGCATATTATTCAGCAGGCCTCTCAGGTTCGGTAATTGTAAATATTGGAAGAAATGTAAGTTATAAAGATTTTCTGAAAGAACTCAAGCAGCATGGAATCACGGGAATAAAGACGTGCGGTTCAATTAAAAATATTGAGATCCA
The DNA here is from genome assembly GCA_029258735.1 of archaeon. GTDB lineage: Archaea > Thermoproteota > Thermoprotei > Thermofilales > JAPDKD01 > JAPDKD01. The sequence continues at coordinate 39,958 of JAPDKD010000029.1, forward strand.
AGGTTCGAACAGACTTGTCGTTACATTTAAGGATGATGCGCTTTCGCGTTTAACTGCGGTTTATGCCGGCATGTCTAATGCGCATTTTCTTGTAGCTGAAGACTTAAACAGCATACGAGATGCTATAAAGCGGTATAATATAACGTCAGTTGTGTATGTGATTTCTTCGAAGAATTTAATTAAAATGGGCCTTGTAGAGCTGTATAAACCAGTTATAGAGGCATATTCTGATAGATTTTTCCACGTAAATATTGGCATAATTTCCGGATACAGTGATTCATGTGCAGTAAACTTTGCGTCGAGATCTCTTTACTATCTTGCTAAAGGAGTAAATGTTCAATCCGCTCTCTTGGCATATATGGAGGACGTTGAATTGTTGGCGGAAAAAATTATTCGTGAATTGGATAGAAGCGGAGTAAGTATATATCAAAAACTAGTTTCCTTTAACGAGCATGGAAACCTTACTAGAGAGAGTTTAATTGATTCTTTGAAGCAAGCTTCTGGCATAGTGTTCATTAACCTTCACGGTAATCCCTACGGAATGGCTAGGACAACTACAGGTCCCTACGTGGTTACTGCACACAGTCTCGAAGAAGTTAATTCTAGGAACATAATTGTTACGTTATCTTGTTCAACATGCAATTTTAACGAAATACTCAATCCGAAGAACAGTATTGCTCTTGCATTTATTTCTAAGGGCGCTTTAGCGTATATTGGGGCTAGAAAGGTTGAATACGCTGGCGAGCTTGAAACAAGCACTGCTTTTCCAGAACTAATTACGTATATGCTGCTTCGAGGATACACTCTAGGTTCAGCTGTGCGATGGGTGAACAATATACATATTCGAGCCGCAAGTGGCGTTGACCCGTGGATTGCAGCTTATACTTGCTTGCTCGGCGAGCCCGACTTACGTCTCTTAAATGCTACTGAGCAAGAAGACGCGGCTATAAAATTGAATGAGAATGAGATTAGCGTAAATATTCTTAGGGAGACGTGCTGTGTTACATCAAGGATCGAATTTCCTTATGCGGCTGAAGAAGTAAAATTTGAATTAAAAAATCCCGATGTTAGACGTGTTCTATTTATAACAAAGGAAAGGGGCAAGTATATTTTAAACATATTTTTGACAAAAAAGATAAGCAAAGAGGTTGGTGATTTTAAGCCAGGAGATGTAGTTATTATTAAATATTATAAGAAGTTATCGGTTATTGATTTACTACCATATGCTGCTGCTACTTTTATAGCCTTCTTAGCCGTTATTCTTTATGTAAAAAGGAGAAAAAGAAAAATTTTAAGGCCAGATTCCTCTTAGCTGCATTGCGCGCGCTACTCTTGAGACAGCAATGATGTAGGCTGCTGTTCGCATGTCAACATTTCTTTCTTTGTATATCTTGTAGACCTCTTCGAAGGCTTTTACCATCTTGTTTTCTAGCTTCTGGAAGACTTCCTCTTTTGTCCACCATTCTCTTGTAAGCGCTTGCACCCACTCGAAGTATGAGCAAGTGACACCGCCCGCGTTGGCTAGGATGTCTGGAACTACGACTATTCCTTTCTCGTGGAGTATCTTGTCTGCTTCTGGTGTGGTTGGGCCGTTTGCTCCCTCACTTATCACCTTGGCCTTTATCTTGTCGGCGTTTTTCTCGGTTATTACTCCCTCGATTGCAGCGGGGACTAGTATTGTGACGTCCAGCTCTAGCAGTTCTTCGTTGGATATATTCCTAGCTCCCGGGTAACCTACTACACTTCCAGTTTTTCTCTTGTGCTCCATTACTGCTTCTGGGTTTAGACCGTCGGGGTTGTATATTCCTCCTTTGGAGTCGCTGACTGCTACGACTTTGCAGCCCCATTGGTGAGAGAAGTAAGCGGCGTAGTATCCGACGTTTCCGAATCCCTGAACTGCCACAGTTATGGGCTTACTTAGCCCGAGCTTCTTTACGGCTTCTCTAGCAGTTATCATTGTTCCCAGCCCTGTCGCTTCGGTTCTTCCCTGTGATCCACCTATTTCTATAGGCTTAGCCGTTACTACTCCCGGCTCCCATCTTCCCTGCAAGCCGCTGTATGTGTCGGCTATCCAAGCCATTGTTTGCGGGTTTGTGTAGACGTCCGGTGCGGGTATATCTACGTATGGTCCTATGAATTCTCTTATGGCGTAGGTGTATCTCCTGGTT
>JAPDKD010000103.1 GCA_029258735.1 archaeon
TCCCTCGCTGTCGAATAGTCCCTGTAGGAATTCTATTGGGTATATGTGCGCTATTGTTTTCCATAGCCCGGTTATCCATAAAGTTACGCCAATAATTGCAATATTCGTTAATGTTGCTCTTTTCTATAACTTTAGGGGTGTTCTTCCCCCGCGCCCCGGGCCTCGCATCCGAAAAGCGCCCAGCATAGGGTTACGCCCCGAGGCGGAGCCGCCCCAGAGAAAGGGGTGCCGAATACCGGCGAGCACGTTTCACCGAATCCCGCAATATCGCTAAGCCCGCCGCGCTCAACGGGAAAGCGGACAGGCCGAGCTAACGTCGCTTTCCCCTCCCCACCCGCTTGGCACGCCTAGCGTAGCCGAAAAAAGCGGGCAATCGCGCCAGCCAGGGCGCGCCTGGCGCAGCCCGGCAGGGGCGCGACGTCTGAACGGCAGGGGCCTCCACCCCTCCCCTTCTACCGCCGCCCCAGGGACGGCTGGGCGGAACCCGCCCAAAGTTTTATTAAGCAAATCTAATAAAAATAGAGCCCATCAAAACAAAGTAATTTAAATAACTTTGGGGGTAAGTAAAAATTCATTAATGTTTCGAATAAGGACTAAACAGCCCACTGATGAATTAATGTATTTTTCGTTATAGGGAATAGTTCTGAATACGCACATAGTTCAGCCCTTAAAACCATAAGCGAAAAGCTGTAAAGTTCAAATCCCGGCGGGAGGACCACATAATAAAATTATTTTTACATAGTAGTATGTTATTGCCTTTTTGTCAAAAATATAAAAATCTTTTTTATTTCAAAATGTAATAAAATTTTAGTTTTTAAATGTTGTCGAATAAAATTTTTATAAAAACTGGAGGGTAACATTTATTGCAGGTGTCACAGACGTGGAACCTATACATGATACTGCGCGCAAAATGTGTATCGTATTGATTGCTCTATTGTTGACGTTGAGCATTGCAGTAAGCCTTCAACAGCCTCTGAGCAGCAGCGAATTGATCCCAATAAACGTTAATGTAGAGGAAATCCAGAGCTACGTGAAAGTTTTATCTAGCGTTCAAAGCCGAATGACGGGGTATCCAGGATACTATAAGTCCATAGATTATATACTTCAGGAGTTAAAGAAGGCGGGTCTCAATCCTGAACTACACACGTTCTACACGGTAGTTCCCTATGACGGCGAGTCATCGATAAAGCTGCAAAACGGCTATACCGTTAAAGCCTATGCTTTATACCCTAACGTTGTAGCTTTAGGCGGCGCAAAAAACCTGAAAGGCAAACTGGTATACGCGGGTACAGGCGACCTTTCCGAACTAGATGGAAAAGAAATAGAGGAAAGAATAGCGGTTCTCGAGTTTAACTCGTGGGATAATTGGCTGAACTTAATACAGCTCGGAGCAAAGGCAGTAATATTTCTCGAGTCGCTGGAAATAACTCGAGAAGAGGCGCTCAAAAAAATAACGTTTGCTCCTCTCGACTTTCCACGACTATATGTTTGTGGGGAAGATGCAATCAAGATACGTGAAGCGGCAAAGGAGGGTTTAGAAGCCGAAATAAACATGAACTATACGTGGAGACGTGTAAAAGCATACAATATCATAGCTAAGATAAAGGGCAGTGTCGAACCCGAAAAAGTCATAATACTTTCAGCGCATCTTGACTCTGTATCTATAACACCGGCCCTTTCTCCGGGAGCCGAGGAGGCGGTAAATCCCGCTTTTCTCCTTTACATAGCAAAGCAGCTAGCACAGCATAAAAGTAGGCTAAGATACTCTGTATGGATAGTATTTTTTTCAGGCCACTGGCAGGGGCTAAGCGGGGCAAGATGGTTCGTGGAAGACTACTTCTTCAACGAAAGCTATGGGTTAGGCAAAACGTTCTATCCCTACATAACGTTAAACCTCGAAATTTCATCTGGGTCAAGCAAGTTAATCCTAAATCCAGGCGGAGCATTCTTCTATGGACATAGAACAGTAGGGGCCATGAACATCTATAGGTATCTAGAGGATAGTGCCAGAAAATGGATAGTAGAATTTTTCCGGAGGTATCCAAAATATTACCGAGCCATAGCGAATGACGCCTTCAACTATAATCCTTCAGCTAATATAATAACAACCACATCATTCCGCTCTGGAGTTTCAGTAGACTACGCTTTGCCCTTTATACTAGACTCAGAGCCTTTTGCACTGGCTAAGACCCCTGCAGTATCCTTCCTTACATTTAAAGATATAAGATTGAAAGTATTCACGCCACAAGATACAGTAGAAAACATAAATTGGGATAACCTTAAACCTCAATTCGCCTTTACCGCATATGTTTTAAACAAAATTTTATCCAATATTAATACAGTTTTGAAGGGCAGCTGGGAATCTATAAGGCCAACACGCCTTGAAGTCGATCCAGCCAACGGCGGATTTGGCTACGCGGATGTTCGAGTCGAAGTCTTAGAATACGACCCAACCGTGCCAACGCTCTATAAGCCAGTACCCAACGCTCTTGTAGTCGTATATAAGATAAGCTGGTACTACAACACTATGGGTTCCTTCGCAGTAACAAAGTACAATCCATTCGCATACATAATAGACCAAGCCGACGAGAATGGGCAGCTAAAGATTGTAGGGCTAGCCCCCCAAGAAGCCTTCATAGGGAACGTCGAGATACTCGGATATAAAGTAAAAGACGGACGTTTAACATATGTTCCCGATATGGGCCCTAACGGCTTCGGAAAATTCTCTCCCGCACCGCCATACCTCAAGCCCGGAATTACCGTAAAAACTGTGGCATTTAAAGCGGCAGGCATTTTCGTTCCATATACAATGTTACCCGACCAGCCCTATCCGCTCATAACATTCAATATATACAATAAGCCCATCTTCCCCGTACCTTATACCCACTACGCGAATCCTCTGCCTACTTCGATAGAAGCATTCCAAGAAAACCTAGTTAGACCACAGTCATTCGCAAAAATCGAAGACCATCAAGGCAAATTCGCGCTAGTATTTGCGCTGCCCGAGCGAAGCATTCAAGTAATAGTATCTCTAACAGGGCTAAAAAGAGAAGCTGTAATGCTTCTTAACATTACTGACGCTTCAATGCTGGGGCACGGATATAAGCTGGGACCGGCAGGAACCCTAAAGATAGTTCCAGGCGCATTGATAGAATATACCCGCGAACTTTTCGCTATTTCAAAAGAAAGATACGAAAGAGCAGTAAAACAAGGAATTAAAGACTTCAACTTGGAAGAACTCCTCAAAACAGCTGAAACAAGTTTAGAAAAAGCAGAACAGCTATACGCTCAAAGAAAGTACAGTGAAGCCTACGTATACACGTTTAAAGCCTGGAGCTCGTCCCTTCAACTCTACGAAAGAGTGCGCGGAATGTACGTCGACTTCACAAACGCCGCAGTCGTAATAATGCTAATTATAGCCCCCTTCGCCGTCATCTTCGAAAAGTTCCTTGGACGAGAAAACGGCTACAAGAGAATACTAGCACTAATAGTTATAGCCGCCTTCGCATTCTCAGTATTTGCGGTCCTTCACCCAGGCTTCTCAATAGTATACAGTGTCTCTGCTCTGGCACTTGGAGTTATATTAGTGGTCCTAGTAACGCCCACCCTTCTCTTCCTTTACCTCAACTTTAACAGAAGCCTAGGACAACTAAGAAGAAAACATGTCGGTACACACTTCCTGGAGAGAGAAGTATTCGACATGTTCATTGCCGCAATGTCCATAGGCATAGAAAACATGAAGAAGAGACCACTAAGGACAGGCCTGACGCTTCTCACAATAATCCTTATCGTTATGTCGTTAATATCTCTCACATCAGTTATACCGGTTCAAAAAGTAATAGAGGTTAGCTACCCCACGGCGGCAAACTATCAAGGAATCCTAATACAGTCATCGTATAACGAACCACTAGACCCATCAATAATACCAGTAATAAAGGGAATAGTCGGTGAGAACGCGAAAGTATCTGTGCGTTACTGGATATATCCTGCTCAAGACTATTTCACGTTGCTCTCAGAAAGGGGAGAATACACGACAATAAGAGCAGCAATAGGATTATCTCCCGAAGACATTAAACATTTCTTCGGAGAACTAAACGTAGACTTAGGCATGTTTACCAGCGAGGACGCAGTGCTGTTGCCATCAACAATAGCATCAGCTCTAAACGTGAAGCCAGGCGACATAATAATTTTCAACGGGTATCCATTGCGCGTTGCAGGCACGTTCAACGCTACATTCGCCTATATGGTTGCCCGCGACATCGACGACCTAGCAGGAAGCACAGAGTACTACGCGCAAAGACCATACGACATAGCCAGGATGACAGACGAGCAAAGATTCGATAAAAGCTTCAGAATAAGATGGGAAGAACTCATAATACTAAACTCAAAATTTGCAGAAAAAACTAGAGGTGCGTTCATCTCTTCGATAGAAATATACCTTAACAACGTGTCTCCAGATACCATAAAGTCGCTGGCGAAAGAGTTATACAAAATATTCAATAAGCTGGAAGTATACGCGTCTACAGGCCGACAAGCCGTAATAATCAGCAGCCGCTTCGTCCAAGAAGCATTCGGCTTCAATTTCATAATAATCCCAGTGATAATTGCTGGGCTAGTTTTAATGACAACCCTTCTAGGAGGAATACAAGAAAGAATCAAAGAAATGTCAATATACAGCTCCCTAGGACTAGCGCCCATGCACGTAGCAGGAATGTTCCTAGCAGAAACATTAACCTACGCAATACTTGGAGCTACAATCGGATACATAGGAGGAATAGTCATGTCAAGAGTCTTCAACTTCGCGTTATCTACAGGCGGAACGGTTGGAATGAACTACTCCAGCTCATCAGTATTCATATCCCTCGGCATAGTGGTATTACTAGACTTGTTGGCATCAGTGTACCCGTTACTGCTCGTTTCGAAGCTAGTAACGCCATCATTAGAAAGAAAATGGAGAATACCCACAAAGCCGAAAGGCGACGTATGGGAAATACCGCTACCCTTCACCTTTAGAGAGGACGAGATGGTTATAGGTCTCACCGTGTATCTCCTCGAATACCTACGAGCACACGAGATAGAACGCGCCGAACATTTCACGCTTGAAAGCTGCCAAGTTTCAGCAAAACCGGGAGAAGTCATCATAAAAGGCTTCGCATGGCTTCCACCGTTCGAAGAAAACATAAGACAGGAATTCATCCTAAGGTTGTCAAAGAGCCTAACAGAAGCTAAATACTTTACAAGCCTCGTGGTGAAGCGCGTGTCCGGAGCATACGATCTATGGGTTAACTCGGCTGAAAATTTCGCTAGAGAAATAAGGAAACAAATGCTCACATGGAGGCTTCTCACGCCGAAGGAACGTGATAACTACATTGAAAGAGGAGAAAAAATGTTAAAAGGTGAGATGAATGAGTGAACAAAATTCCCAAGAATTTAAGAGCGGACTTACAGGCGTATCAATGCTCGCAATAATTTACGCAGCAGTAGTCATGACGCCAGTCCTAATCTACATGTACCTGATTACAGGACTACCCGACCCAGCAAGATTCATCCCCGTCTTCGTCTCTCTCTTCCTATTCACAGAAATAGGGCGAATAGTAGGAAGAACAATCTCCCCGCAAGAAGCCTACATCATATACTTCATGACGGAAATAGTGGCCTTCGACGCTCTCTACTGGATAGGACTACTAATAGCTGTATATTATCAACAAGCACCATACACCAAGCTCTTCGGCATAGCATCCAAGATACCTTGGTGGGCGGCACCAAGCATAGATTCCTGGGCAGTTCAAATGAGAACATTTCTAGCAAGCGAATGGACCGTACCCATATTAATATCGCTGATGGGAACCGTAGCAGGGCTATTAATAGACATCGGACTATCTTTTATACTTGTCCAGCTATACATAGAAAAAGAAAACCTCCCATTCCCCGTAGCGCCCATAGACGCCCAAGCAATATTAACATTAACTGAAAGAACTCCCGAAAAAATGGTACTCTTCACTTTCGCCGCAATAATAGGCTTCATCTATGAATTCCTAATATATGGCGTTCCACGAGTAACAGAAGCCGTAATAGGCGTAGCAATACAAGTTATACCCTACCCATGGATAGACCTAACAGAGTCGTTTGCGGGAATACTGCCAGGGGCACTAATCGGCATAGCCACAGACATAAGCACGTTCGCCGTAGGATGGGTAATACCCTGGAACAGCATCATCTGGCTGCTAATAGGCTCTGTATCATTCTACATAATAGGTAACACGCTGGCAATACAGCTAGCCGACGTAACCAAAATACCGATGTTCCTAAAATGGAAGGCCGACTTCTCGCCAGTAGCTCGAATAGACTGGCTCTGGCAAAGGTCTCTCTATGACCTATGGGCGAGTCCTTTCGTAGGAATAACTCTTGGCGTCGGTATATACGCCTTCATAATTAGTGCAAAATATCTAAAATCGGCGATCGAAAGTCTAAGACATCTGAGCGTTTCATCAGAGAGCGCCTACATTTCACTAAAATGGATATTTCTAATGATAGGCATAGGCGTTGCGATGGGTATAGCAATCGATATGTATCTCTACCCGAGCTTGTGGTTCGTCTGGATGACGACGTGGCTAGTACTACCATTTATCCAAGGTGTATTGCTAGGGAGGAGCTACGGAGAAGTAGGCTTAGGAGTACAAATACCCTACGTAAAGGAAGCATTTATGCTAACGTTCACTAAACCAGGAGAAGTAGAACCATGGATGGTGCCAGCAAAGGTTTCAACTTCGGCGGGAATAATAACACACCGAATCAAAGTGGCCATGCTCACAAAAACCAAACCCCTAGACTACTACAAAGCCTACGCATTAACCCTACCGCTAGTTCTTGTAATGAGCTTCGTTTACTTACAAGTATTCTGGAGCATGGCTCCAATGCCCTCTGCATTCTACCCATGGACATCAATAACGTGGCCTTTACAATCTCTAAACTTCTCGTTATGGGTTTCCCGCTCAACTGCGATATTCAAACCAGACCTTATCCTGACGGCTCTAATTATAATCTTAGCAGCATCTCTAGTTTCGCGAAAGTTCAACTTTCCATTCTCACCCATAGGTTTCGCCGCTGGGGCTTCCGCTTTCCTCGCTCCACCATTTGCATTTAATTATTTCTTTGGTGCACTAATAGGTAAAATTATAGAACGAAAATATGGAAAGGAAAAATGGGAGACAAGCAAAGCGGTAATTCTAGCTGGACTCTTTGCTGGGATAGGACTTGCATTAGCCGTTTCAGTAGCTATAGCAATAATCACTAAATCAATTTGGATTACGCCATACTAAATGTCATTTTTATATTATGAAAATTTCTTTTATGTAAAAATGGCTAGTTAATGCAAAATTATAGTTAAGAATATGCTAAAAATTGTACCTATATAAGTAAAGAAATCTCGATGCAAATGTAAAGAATGCATAGAACTTAATTAACTTTACTGTAGTTATTATGCTTGTAAAAAGATAAGAGTAGAAGAATATAAATATAATCAACAATACTTATTAGTCGGAGAGGCACATGGCCTCCCAGACTTCATCAGAAGCAGGGTATCGCAAAGGGCTAACATTGCCTGTCATAATCTTAATCGTTGTGCTAGGAATCGCAATGTTCTACGTCAACTACAAGATGTGGTGGCACAGAGGAATAACGCTGGAGCCATTCTTCGGCGGAAGAATCGGCGCGCCCATTTACTTGCCCTTCGGCTTCATATGGTTCCTAGCGGTAATAGCGCTAGTCACGAGAAAAATTTCAGTAGCAGAAATAGTTGTGCTAGTAGGCTCCCTATACTTTGTCATGGACTCTGGCTTCTTCTCCTTTTTCCTAGAGCCGCTAGTATACTCATACTACGCGCAGACTAATGAGAACATAGCAAAATTGCTGAACTACGTACCCAGTATTTGGGCGCCGCGGAACCCAGCTCTTGTCGAACAAATATTCACAGGAGGAGGAGCCATACCGGGAGCAATAATGCCAAGCCTATTTCTAGCGATGGTAGTAATGTTCTCCTTCCTACTGCTCAACCTCTTCGCAGGACTAGCAATAAAAGAACAGTACATAGAAGTAGAGAAGCTACCATTCCCAGCAATAATACCAGCAACAGAAGTCCTAAAATATGAGGAAGAAGGCACCCTCCTAAACTTCGCCAAGCAGAAACTCTTCTACATAGGCTTTCTCATAGGCTTCCTAGTAGCCTTCCAGTCAACAATAAACTACATCTATCCAATATTCCCAACATTCTTCGCTTGGGGACAAATCTACCTAACAGGATGGCAAGAATTCTGGAAAGGAATTAACCCATCAATCTCGGAGTGGTGGATGTTTGTCCCTGTAGACATGCTAATATTTTACCTAGCACCACTAGACGTATCCTTAAGCGTAAGTATATGGACGGGCTTCAAAGCACTAATATGGCCATTCATCGCCATTGGTCTCGGTTTCATACAGCCAGGACAAAACCCCAACGCTGGCCCCGTCAAGCTATTCCACTTCTCCTACTTCTGGGTGCCGTTCGCGCTAGGTCTCTGGGCAATAATCTACCGCTACGACCTCTGGATAGGATACATCAAGAAATGCCTAGGCATGGTCAAAGAAGAAGTAGTACCAGGCAAGCTACCCACCAAGATGATAATGTTCGGCCTAGTAGGCAGCTTCCTACTATACCTAATACTATTCGCCACCCTTGGCGCCCACGTAGGCTACCTAATACTATTCGAAATACTATGGTTCTTCACGCTAATAGTAATGGCTAGAGTATGGGCAGAAACAGGACAATGGCCAGGTTCAGGCGCACCATACGGAGCTGTTTGGATGACCGTATCAGCAGCCCACAGTGCAGGCATACCTAATCCATGGCCTTCACAGACATGGTGGGCAACCAAAGCTGCCATGAGGCCAACGTATCACCTGCCTCAGGCAACTTACTCCGCATGGGGAGCCGTATCAACGTACAAGCTTGCTTATGATACTAAGACCGATGAGAGAGACCTATTAATAGGACAAATAATCGCAATATTTCTAGCCGCCTTCGTGGGACTATACTTAGGACTAAGCATGCTATACGCTGAAGGAGCAAACAACGTATACACAAAGACATGGTATATAAAAGCACTAGCCGCTAGAGGCATAAAAGCACGCGACATACCAGGTGTAGTAACTCGCGAGGGTGTCCTGGACTCAACACAGATATCGCACGTAATAGCAGCATTCATCATCGTCGGAGTCCTATGGTTCCTACGCTCAAAGTTTGCATGGTGGTTCTTCACCCCAGTAGCATTATACTTCTATTCTGGAATGTGGTTCCTCAGCGCCGTTCCAGCCCTAATACTCAAATGGCTTACCATTAAAATATTCGGCACAAAGGCTTACGAGGAGCACGCTGTTCCATTAGTAATAGGAGCAGTAATAGGCATAAGCTTCGGCGCCTTTGTCTTTGGAAGCATAGCAGCCCTAATTTAAAATTTATTCTAAGGTTTTTTCCCCCACCTATTCCTATTCTAAAGTTCTTTTTAGCAAAGTTGCTTAAAGCTATTTATAGAGTAAATTAATACCGTAATAGTGGGGATATTTTTGCATGAGGCTTGCTACTACGAAAAAGGAGAAAACAAGATTGTGAAATGTAACTTATGCCCATGGAACTGCGTGTTGCATCCAGGGCAGTATGGTGTCTGTCAAGCTAGAAAAAACGTTGATGGAGTGCTTTATGCCATGACGTATGGAAAAATAACTGCCATGTGGAACGACCCAATCGAGAAAAAACCGCTTTTTCACTGGAATCCGGGAAGCTTTACGCTCAGCATAAGCTCTGCTGGCTGCAACTTCAAATGTCCATGGTGTCAAAACTGGGAGATATCACAATTTCCGATAGAAAAAATACCCCACGAAGATGTCGAGCCAAAATATGTGGTAGAACTAGCTAAGCGATACAACTCGCCCTCAATATCATATACTTACAATGAACCTCTCATATGGTACGAATTTCTAATAGACACAATGAAGCTTGCAAAGAAAGAAGGCTTGCAAAATGTCATAGTTAGTAACGGATATATTAACGAGGATCCGCTAAATGACCTATTAAAGTACATAGACGCAGCCAACATCGACATAAAAGCCTTCAAAGAAGAAACATATCGTAAAATAATTAAGGGAAGACTTAATGTAGTACTAAGGAACGTCGAAATAATGCATAAAGCTGGAGTACACGTAGAAACCACATACCTAGTAATACCAGGCCTAAACGATTCCATCGAAGAAGTAAAAAACATGGCAAAATGGCATATAGAAACACTAGGACCCGACACACCTTTACACTTAAGCCGCTTTTACCCTCAATACAAATACACGCAATCTCCGCCAACACCTATCAAGATCCTAGAAAAACTAAGAAAAATAGCGCTAAATGAAGGACTAAACTATGTATATTTGGGAAACGCTCCCGGTCACGAGGGCGAAAACACTTACTGTCCAAAATGTGGCCACCTGCTAATAAAACGATGGGGCTTTTCGATAATACAGTGGAACCTAACTGAGGACATGCGATGCAAGTACTGCGGTGAAAAAATACCTATTAAAGGCAATTTCTACGGAAAAACCAATCTATCCAAGCTACTATAGAATAGGCCGAAGAAAATGGTTAAAATATACGTGGACGACAGAGAAAGGCGAACGCCAGTACTAGAAGAGCTAAAACGCCTAGGGGCACAGATAGAAATTAAAAGACTAGAAGTAGCCGACTACGCAACGCCTACCACGGGAATAGAGAGAAAAACAGCCAATGACTTTCTGTCTTCAATAATTGATAAAAGGCTTTTCGAGCAAGCCAAATACTTGGCACTAGCCTACGAGAAGCCCGTAATAGTAATAGAAGGAAGCATAATACGAGCCCTACACTATAGAAAGATAGGCGCGCCACAGGCATTCGGAGCATTAGCAGCGCTGTTAGACATGGGCTTAAACGTTATAACAACAGAAAACGCTAAAGAAACCGCTTGGATAATATTTTCAGTCGCAAGACGCGAAGATAGAACCTCAAAAAAACGCTACCTCGAACCTGTAAAAATCAAGGTAAAAAGAACCAATAAGTCAGTGCAAAACACGCAGATAAACCTTGTAGCATCTATACCGGGTATCAGCGCAGAACTAGCACATAGAATACTTACTGCATTTAAAACACCACGCGCATTCTTCAAAGCATCATCACATGAAATGAAAAAAGTCCCAGGATTAGGGGAAAAGCGAATACGTAAAATCATTGAAATTTTAGATACAGACTATACTGCACTCGAAAAATATCTAGAAAAAGAAGAATAAAGGAACATGCCGGATGAAGAAATAGAGGTATATCCACCCTCTGAAGATACTTTTATATTAATAAAAGTAGCTAAAAATATAGTAAAAAAACATAAAATTTTAGAAATTGGAACAGGATCTGGAGTTGTTCTAAGAGAGTTAGCTAAATATTCAAGCCAAGCAATAGGTACCGATATATCTTTTGCAGCATGTAAGTTAGCTAAAGAAGAGTGTTCTTCGCTAAGCAATGTAGACATAATATGTTGCGATGCTGCTTCCTGCTTACGAGGCGAAATTGTAGATGTCGTCGTATCTAATCCTCCATATTTGCCCTTAGGTGACGGAAATCCCATGTGGGATGGAGGCAGGGAAGGTATAGAGATCCCGCTTAAATTCGCAAAAAACGCTTATGATGTGCTGAAAGATCGGGGAGTCCTAGTTATTATATTATCATCTCTATCCAATATACGACGCTTTATTACAGAAGCTGATAAAATGGGGTTAAAGCTAATATATAGCTCAATAGTTCCTATAGGGTTAATGGAACAGCTAGTAACGTTGATAATGAAAAAAGGTGAGCTGGCATGACGAGTTTAGTGCCAAGAAAGTATTTTGTTGTGGACGGAGAAGGGTTAAGCGAAACTTCAAAGCTAAATGCTTTTGATAATGCTCTGAGAAATGCAGGTATAGCGCACCTCAATTTAGTACCAGTGTCATCGATATTACCTCCAGACGCTGAAGAAGTAAGTTATGTACGTCTGCCTACTGGCGCGGTAACTTTCGTGATAATGGCTCGCCAAGACGGCTGCGGGGGTCAGAGTATTGCCGCGGGATTAGCATGGGGAAAAAGCGAAAAAATGGGCTATGTTGTTGAAGCCCATGGAACAAGCGCAAAAGCAGTTGAAGAGAAGCTTAGAAACATTATGAAAGAAGTAGAGAAAGAAGGAGGAATTAAATTTACGAACATAAAAACGAGAGTAAAGGAGATGAAAATCCCCTCAAACGTCTATGGTTCAGTTGTAGTAGTTCTGGTTTTACTCTTTTAATTTCTCTTTTAGACAAGAGAAAAATATACATATGTCATTCAACAAAAAAGAAGGGGTAAAACCATGCCCGAAAAGGTAGTTGCGTACGTCCTGCTGAATGTTTCAGGTGGACGAGAATACGAGATAGCCGAGGAAATAAAGAAAGTTAATGGAGTGACGGAGGCAATAGTGGTTTACGGCGAGTACGACATCGTAGCTAGAATAGAGGCAGACAGCATGGTAATGCTCGACAAAGCTGTATCCACTTTAAGAAGAATAGAAGGAGTACTAAGAAGCATTACTCTCCTTGGGCTCGGGTAAAAAATTTTTACTACATATTTCTAGAGCGAGGAATCTGCTTTGTCGAATTCTCGACCGAAAATAACTATTCACCATGCAACGCTTGCATTGCTCGTTTCCTTAATCTCAGCCATATGGAGCTCTCTCCTATTTTACAGCAATATAGCTGAGTATCTCGAATCGCCGTTTTCTCCCGGTGAAGATGTAGGTTCGACCGCATACAACGTGACATTCTTTCTTCTCCTCATAGTCATCGGAAGCTTCTTTATCCTAATTATTTACAAATATCGAAGGAGCTTCTTGAAAATTATTTTCCTTGCATCCATTTTTATTACATCTATAAGCATTTTTTACATTTATTTTTGGGCTGCTGAGATCATATTACAAGTAAATTTGAGCGAAGACATTATCCTTTTTATGGCGCTCTTTTTGGCTTTCCTCTTTCTAGCACTACTACAAACCAAACATGAATACGTGATTGCTACTTCTTTACTATTGTATGGAACAGCGACAGGAGCATTATTTACCTTTTTAATGCCAGCTTGGAGCGTTATAGCAGTTACGCTAGCTACATCGCTTTTTGACATCTACTCTGTTTTCAAAGGGCCACTAAGCAAGATTATTCCCGGTGAGCGTGGAAGCTTCGAAGAGAGAAGCGAAAAGTTACCTCCTGAAAAGTTACCCGATGAATTAAAGGTTGCAACGGTACCTTTCCGAGGCATTCATCTAGGCATGGGCGACGTAATATTTTATTCTATGGCATCCTCTCTATCGTTGGTTAACCCAACAATCAGCATTCTTCGATGGTGTTTAGTATCTGCGGCTCTTTTCCTTGGAGTATATATTACTTTAAAGCTTCTAGAAAAAAGGCCAGTTCAACCAGCTCTTCCAATCCCAGCTATGCTCAGCATTTTTACTTATTTAATTTTGAGACTGATCTTCCAAATTTAGGCTTGATTTTTAGTCACATCAATAAATTATATTAAATTTTAGGGGTCAGCTCGCCCATCACCTATCATCGCAATCTTTCACCAACGCGTTCTTCATCCCCACAGAATTAATCATCTATACTTCGTATTAAGGTTTCCAGGATGACTCATCACTAGATAAAACTATAACGTCGCCTATTTCTAGGCCGTCTTTAATTAGCTTGAAAACCCATTTTCCCTCTTGGGAAAACCATACTGCTATAACGGCTTCCCTTCTGCTATACTTCTTAAATGGCTCAAGGAACCTTAAAAGCTTCACTATTTGTTCCCGCTTTACTTTTACCCTCTTCTTAGAAGTACTCTTCACCTCAAACGCGACAATTCTATCTTCAATATTGTTAACTAGGAAGACATCAGGAAACGCCGTTGAAATCTTTCTAGGTGCTCTGCTACCGCTCACTGGAACTCGGAATACGTAATTTCCCCTTTTCCGTGAAAGTAAAAGCGTTAATCTCCTTTCAGCACTATAGCCTCTACGTTTACCTTTCACAGGGTTTTTTGTCATTTCAATCTAACCATCTATAGCGTCATTAAAATAGTATTAAGCCAAAAATAATTAGTGACTCGATGTTTATTTAGTATCAAGTGAATTGATAACTCGCTTTTAGTTCTCTTTTATACTTACGAGGACCCGCTTATACTACAATTCTCATAAGGTTCGCTTAAACGTCCACGTATACAGAAAATTATGTTCATAACACTTAAAATCGCGAGTAAATATAGATAGCGGGATGACGAAAGCTATGCCAGCTGATGGATGAATGCAATCCTGGGGTAGCTGACCGCTCAATTTAGCTCATGTAGTTCTATTACTTCGCTGAGTTAATTATCCGGCAATTATTTATGGTTCAAATAGATGAAGATTAGGTCAAAAAATCCTTAATTCCCATATAATTCTAGTTAAATTCTCGCAAAGTAAGTTTTTTCTTTAGCAGGTTTAGGTGAGATTTTAGAATAGAAGTTAAGGTGAAATACATGTCTCTAGCGGTCTTCGAAAGAACAAGCGTACATAGTCATATTAAAGGACTAGGTATACGCAACGGCAAACCGCTCAAAATAGGAGATGGATTGGTAGGGCAAGAAGAGGCACGAAAAGCAGCGTGGATAGTAGTTCAAATGATTAGGCAGGGCAGAATGGCAGGCCGGGGCGTTTTACTGGTAGGTCCTCCAGGTACTGGTAAAACAGCTCTAGCAATTGCCATTGCCAAGGAACTAGGAGAAGATACGCCTTTTGTATCGCTCTCCGGCTCTGAGATATATTCTGCTGAAATGAAGAAAACTGAAGTACTTACTCGAGCAATGAGAAGGGCGATAGGCGTTAGAGTCCACGAGTTCAGAAGAATAATGGAGGGAGTAGTAAAAAAGATAGATGTAAAGCTAGGGCCGCACCCCTATAATCCCTATCAGCAGATTCCCGTTGGTGGAACCATAACACTAGCCACTAAAGACGATGAAAAAACGTTAAGAGTGTCCGGAGACTTCGTCCAGGAACTTCTAGCAAAAGGAGTATCTGAAGGCGACGTTATCATGATAGATCTAGAAACATACCGAGTATACAGGCAAGGAAGAGCAAAGGGGTCAGGCGATTATGATATATACGGAACTAGAACGGTCGAAGTGCCTTCCGGCTCTATAGAAAAAGAAAGAGAATTCGTGTACACAGTAACCCTACACGACCTCGACATGATGCACTCCCGAGCCGGATCAATACTTTCTCTTTTCTTTGGCGCTGAGGAGAAGGAAATATCGCCGGAAGTGAGGCAAAGAGTAGACGAAACCGTTAAGTCCTGGGTTGACGGCGGTAAGGCTGAACTACTACCCGGAGTACTGTTCATCGACGATGTTCACATGCTAGACATAGAAGCATTCTCATTTTTAAGCCGAGCCATGGAGAGCGAGCTAGCGCCAATCATAATACTTGCAAGTAACCGCGGCTTCACAAAGATACGTGGAACCGACATAGTTTCTCCTCACGGTTTGCCCAGAGACCTTCTTGACAGATTACTCATAATCAAGACGCGACAATACACACGAGATGAAATTAAGGAGATATTAAAAATAAGAGCTAAGGAAGATAAAATAGAACTTTCCGAAGATGCTTTGGAAAAACTTGCAGACTATGGAGTGAAAGAAAGTTTAAGATATGCAGCGCAGTTGATGATACCTGCTAAAATAATAGCCCAGCGGGAAAATAAGTCCAAGGTTGACGCAGCAGCGGTAGAAGAAGCAGCTAAACTTTTCTTAAGCATGAGCGGCTCGGCAAAATACCTCCGAGAAATGGAAGAAGCATTTCTCAAATAGTCCCTTTATCCTTTCTTCTTTTTTCTAAAAATATCATTAAAACAGTTAGAAGTAAGGCTATTTGCGCTACGTCCAGACACGTCGGCGAATTCTTGCCTTTACAGTTTACAGTATATGTTAATAACCCTATGCTGACGGAGCATGTATGAGGCAAAACGCTGATAGCTAGATAGTGCAAAGCTATTAAAAAAACCGATGAGAGATAGACAAACGGTTTGGCATGAGCGTATCCTGCTGTCAATGTGAGAATGGAGCCGAACCATATGAAAAACGAGATTAGCCCCATCCTCCAATAGGGATGCCAAGGAAATGTTGGGGCATAGGGATATTCGCTTAGGATCGCTTCAAATGGTAGAAATGAAAGAATTATTATCAGAATAGCAATTATAACTGCATCTATAACGTATGTAACTATTTCCTCTCTTTTTTTCGAAAGGTATTCTATGGGTACCAAATTCTCGGCCCCCACTTGGCGAGCGATAATATTATGTTTACCAATATAAGTGCAGCTAAATATAGGCTTATTCCATAAGTAACCAGGTCGGCTCTTTTATCGTGCCAAATTTTTTCTAAAAGGGTTTTTAGGGATTTTCCTCCATCAAGGGGATAGATAGGCATTATGTTAATTACAGCCACGCTCATCGTAACTACGTAACTCCACCAAAATATTTTATAAAGTACACCATGCGGGTCACTTGGATAATAAACCGTGAAATAAGCTCCGATTATGCCTCTCGACTTATTTTGGGGATGTTGTCCTAGTCTAAGAGTTATATTTAAACGTTCTTTGTCGCGAATAATAGTTAAAACAACTTTATCTCCTGGCTTAAACTTTGAAAGAACCTTTGTAAGATCAGCTAAATTTCTTATCTGCGAATTATTTATTGCTACAAGAATATCCCCAGGTTCTAATATGCCCTTTGCTGGCATATTAGGTATAGTTTGCTTAATCACCACGCCCCCCGGAACCAGCACCAAAGTAGACGCCAGCAAAATCACTAAAGCTTCAAGAAAATTCGTCAAGCTGCCAGCAACCAAGACCCTAAGCTTCTTCACAGCTTCCGCTTTCTCAAACACCTCCTCAACGGGCTCCACAAAGCCCCCCGGAATTACTAGAAATAATAGAATCCCGGAAGACTCTATGGGAAGGTCTTCTGCTGTTAGAACAAATCCATGAGAAAGCTCGTGCGGCACGAAAGTTATTAGAATGGCTAGCGCAAAGTAGGGAAGCGCGTCTAATCCCACAGTAACTCCCGGTATTAAAGGCTGCGTAGGCGCAGCCCCAGGGGCTCCTTTAAGAAGCAATATCGCGTTCAAATGCATTACGTAGATGCCGTAGATTGCTAAAATAATGCCGAGAGGAATTCCTAGCGTAGCATAAATTTTCCATATTTTTGAATACTTTTTGCCGACTTGTTCTATAAAATGGTTAAGTTTCTTTGTGCGTAAAATAATGGCCGGCCCGTCAAACGATAAGCCATGTTTTTCGAGTTTTTCGGGAAAAATTTCTCTAAGTAGGAAGAAACTCAGATAAATAGCCGCTACTGTTAAGAGAAATATTCCTCCTTCAGAGCTAATCATGTTATCCACCTGCGCGTTGCTTTAGAGGTTAACACTTAAACCCACCCCAGTCCAATCCAAATCACTTTTCAGCTTTTTCAATATTATCTTTCTAGCTTTCGGTGCTGTTGAATGCAGAGGTATAACGACTTCTACTTTTTTCTTTCTGATCCATCTCATAAACAAGGGACCATCTAAAACATCGAGAGAGGAGAGATTAAAACCGCCTATAATAGCATGTACTTTATCGTATCGTTCAAGCTTTTTTAAAAGCCTTGCTATTCCATAAATTGCACATCCAATAACAACGACCATTCCTCGTTCTGCCAGCTTAAATAGTAAAATTTGCTCATTAAACCAACCTTCAAAAGTCATGATATGGGTATTGTCCCTCTCTTTTTTTAACTTTCTTCCAGGAAACTGTGGCGCTATAACTTTTTTTAACACATTTTTTCCATATGCTTGTAGAAAGCCGCCCGCGTGGTGACTGAGCCAAACGCTTAAAAATGCGTAGTCGACGAAGGCGTCTAAGCCTAACGCGGAAGCATTATGCTGTAAAACGTCTAAGCGTGGGCCAGAATCAAATAAAATGTTTACATGATTTTTATCATCTCTTAATGTTAAAAAAATAGAAAGCCCCCTAACCGCTAAAAGATTATTTAAATAAGGGTTGGGTAAGTCGTCGACCAAAACCTGCATTTTAGCTTCTTTGTAAGTGTCGGACAAACAGAAGAGATTTCTGTCCTTAGCAGTATGAAGATGTATTCCTGTCATTAAGTCACCTTTAAACTATATTGCTTCTGCTGAAAGCTTCATCTCTTAAAGTCTAAATATTTTTATGCTGGAGGAACTTTATTTAAAGTTCTTCTCTTACCTAAAAAATAGCGGTAATGTGGGAGGAATGAGCGAGCTGTTCATCGAGAAGCTGAAAGCTATTAAACACTTAAAAATAGTGGATACATATAGCGAAAAACCTAGTCAACCCAAGTTTGGGCCAGAGGTCGAAAAACTAGACTTACCTCAGCCACTATGCCAAGCTTTAAAATTAAGAGGCATAAAACGGCTCTTCGAATACCAACACGCAGCTATAGAAAACATCTTTCAGGGAAAAAACGTCGTTATCTCTGCAGGCACTGGTTTAGGGAAAACAGAAGCATTTATAGTTCCTATTCTCGCAGATATATTTGCTAACCCATTTTCTCCTCGCACGTTGGGCTTAATAATTTACCCTACAAAAGCCTTGGCTAGAGATCAGCTAGAGAGAATAAACAGCTACATGTCCTTCGCGTTTGGAGCTAGGGCGATGGTTTTAGACGGCGATACGCCAGAAAAAGTCAGAAGAGAAATTTATTCCCACCCACCCCATATTTTAATCACAAATCCTGACATGATACACTTTTCACTGCAATATTCAAGAGACTTCAGGAACCTAGTTTCAACAGTAAAATACATCGTACTAGATGACGCCCATGTCTATGCTGGCGTATTCGGCTCCCACGTAGCTTACGTAATCAGGAGATTAAAGCGTTTTACCCCTGAAGCGCAGTTTATAGTTGCATCGGCAACAATAGGAGACCCGAAAAACTTCGCGGAAACCTTGGTTGGCGAGCATTTCATAGAAGTATCAGCTCCACCTTCGCGAAAAAACGAAATAATACATGTATTAGCTAAGACTGAGGGCGTTTCTAAGACAAGGCTAGCCACAGAATTAATGAAAACATGCGTTGAACACGACTTAAAAACCATAATCTTCGTTGACAGTCATAAACTTGCAGAGATCCTAAAAATCCTAGGAGAAAAAACCGGCATAAAGGTAGGGCTGCATCGAGCCGGCCTAAAACCTGAAGAACGAAAAAAAGTCGAACAAGCCTTTAAGAAAGGAAGCATAAAAGTAATAATTGCAACACCAACTCTCGAACTAGGAATAGACATAGGAGACCTAGACGTAGCCATACTCTACAACATCCCTCCTACAATGTCAAAATATATACAAAGAACCGGCAGAGTTGGTAGAAGAGAAAGAAAAGGATATGTTATTACAATTTTAGGGGACGACCCTATTAGCGCCTATTTTGAACGTCATCCAAGTGAATTCTTCAGCAGACCCTTAGAAAGGCAAGTAGTAACCTTAGAAAACGAAGAGGTCGCAAAGATTCACCTGTTAGCAATGGCCAGAGATAAACCCTATTCACTAGAAGAACTATCCCATTTTGAAAGAAAAATTGCTGAGGTGCTCCTAGCAGATGGATTCCTAGCTCTAAGAAGACGAACCTTAAGAATCACAAGAAGGGGGGCTCGTTTCTTATCTGAAAGACAGAGCCTTAGAGGAGTAGGCGAAGTCATAAAGATAGTTACTAGAAGCGGGAGAGTCATAGGATATAGAGAAATGCCAATGGCACTTAAAGAGTTGCATCCAGGAGCCGTCTACTTACATGGAGGAAGGCCATACATCTCCTTAGATTTAACGACCAAAAGGGCTATTGTTGAACCTCTACCCCGGGACTATCCATTCATATCAAAACCGCTATTTTATTCGGATCCCAAGGAAATAGAAATGTACGCAGAAAAAAGGTATCGCGGCATATATCTACGGTATGTAAACTTAGCAATAAAAGATGCCGTTTTCGGATATGTCGTAAAACGCTTCCCGGGAATGGAAAACGTAAAGGAGGTAGAACTAGATAAAGAATACACCTACATCTTTAAAACAAAAGGCGTTTTCCTATACATAGAGCCCGAAAGCGACTGGGATTTATTATCGAATGCCGAAGCTTTCCACGCTATAGAGCACGCTCTAATTTCTGCGGCAGAAATAGTAATTGGAGCCGCACCTACCGATTTAGGTGGAATAAGCTTCCCCTCAGGGCACATTTACATTCATGATGCATATCCAGGAGGCTCAGGTGTATCAGCGGAGTTCTACAAAAGAATTGATGAGATAGTGGAAAAGGCTTTTGACATCGTATCGCAATGCCGATGCATAGACGGGTGTCCACGTTGCATCTTTTCTCCTTACTGCGGAAACAACAACAAAATACTTTCTAGGCGCAAAGCTAATGAAAAACTTCGCAAAGTCTTACAACTAGAATTTATCAAAAGGGAGGTCAGCGCAGAGCATTACGGCAAGCCGTTAGTTTAGCAGAAAATAATTATACGAGGAGAGGCAGGAAACGAAAATATAGGAACACATTCGATTAAATACGGTATACAATATCTCTCAAGCTTGGTGATAGCGAATGTCGTTCACTAACGTAAGTATAAGAGAGGCCTTGCAGCTTCCAGAAGGCTCTAAAGCGCGTATTAGAGGGTGGGTATATAGGCGCAGAATATATGGTGATAAAGCATTTGTCGTGGTGAGGGACTCAACAGGTATAATGCAAACAGTTGTTGCAAAAGGTTCTACGATAGATTTTGAAAAGGCAGAGAATATTACAATAG
This sequence comes from archaeon, assembly GCA_029258735.1. GTDB lineage: Archaea > Thermoproteota > Thermoprotei > Thermofilales > JAPDKD01 > JAPDKD01. Next base: position 20,930 of record JAPDKD010000103.1, read on the forward strand.
AATCCGCAATTGAGGTTGAAGGAACCGTAAAGAACGATCCCAGGGCTCCTGGAGGAAAGGAGCTGAGAGTAACGTCCTTTAAGATTATATCTAAAGCCGAGCCATTTCCCATAACTGCCTCTGCCTCTCGCGAATTTCTATTAGATATTAGGCATCTATGGGTTAGAAGCCGTAAAATGACGGCCATATTTAAGGTAAGAAACACGGTCTTTCGAGCCATTCATGACTACTTCAAAAATAAAGGATACTATGAGGTTCAATGTCCAATGTTCATAACAGCTGCCGTTGAGGGCGGCGCTACGCTTTTTGAAGTTGACTATTTCGGGGAAAAGAAAGTATACCTAACCCAATCTTCACAGTTTTACCTCGAGGCACTAATTTATAGCCTCGAAAAAGTGTACACAGTTGCGCCGTCATTCAGAGCCGAAAAGAGCAGAACGAGAAGACATTTAACTGAGTTCTGGCACGCGGAGGCTGAAGCAGCTTGGGCAGGTCTTAACGACATGTTGAAAGTGGAGGAAGAACTAATTGCGTATATAGTGGAGAGGGTGCTGGAAGAAAACCAGCAGGAACTAGAGTTCTTAAAGAGAGATATATCAGCTTTAGAGGGCGTGAAGCCGCCTTTCCCTAGAATAAGTTATACAGAAGCTATAGAAATGCTGAAGAGAAAAGGAATAAAGGTAGAATGGGGAGAAGATTTAGGAGCGGATGAGGAGAGAGCGTTAACTCAAGAATTCGAGAAACCCTTCTTTATTTACGGCTACCCTGTCAAGGCAAAAGCATTTTATCATAAAACAGACCCCCAAAATCCTAAGGTTACTTTATCAGCGGACCTACTCGCTCCAGAAGGCTACGGTGAAATCATAGGAGGAGGAGAAAGAATAGCCGACAAAAACGAGTTAATACGGAAAATAAAGGATTTCGGACTTAATCCTGATGACTACCAATGGTATATAGATCTCAGAAAATACGGAAGCGTTCAACACGCGGGCTTCGGACTAGGAATAGATAGAACAGTAATGTGGATATGCGGGCTAGATCACATAATTGACGCAATACCCTTCCCCAGAACAATAAGAAGAATTTACCCGTGATGGAGCCCCGGCCGGGGCTCGAACCCGGGACCTGCGGCTTTCCCGCAAGATACGAGGCCGCCGCTCTGCCAACTGAGCTACCGGGGCTCGTAGTAGTATCTTTTCTTGGGTTTTATGTATTTTTCGCGGAGTAAAGCATAGCTAATAAATAACCCTACTACAAAGATTGGATTAGGGTATTTTATGTGGCGCAGTGGTGATGGCATGTGGATGAACTTAGACTGTTATGCTTCTCAGATGTCCATGGTAAAGTAGATATCGTCGAATATTTCGTAGAAGAGCTAAAGAAAAAAGCGGATAAGATAAAGTTTGATGCAATAATTGCAGCTGGCGACATAAATAATCCCCAGAAGCCTTGGACTTTCACAGAAATCATGTCTAAACTCGCCGAACTGGGGAAACCGGTATTTTACGTGAAAGGAAACTGGGACGTAAATCTTCCAGCACAAGATGTCGTAGGCGTCGCAGATCTAGAAAAAATAGCCCCAATTAAAATAAAAAGTATAACTCTCGTGGGACACGGCAGAAAAACTAAACCATTTCAGATCGATCACGATTCACCTGTAATCTTAGTTACTCATTATCCTCCATTCAGCATCATGGATAAAGGCAAAAAACTTAATGCTCCCAGACAAACACAGCATTCGGGTCTCATAGAAATTAACTACCTTATTCAATATTACAAGCCGATTGTCCACATATTTGGGCATAGTCATTCTTATGGAGGCGTTGATTGGAAAATAGGAGACACCCTATATGTAAATGTTGCGAGGCTTGATAGAGTAGCTAAAAATGGAAAATACATCGGAAATTATTGCATCCTAGAAGTATCACCAAGCAAGAAATTACATATAAAATGGTTTTTCCTTAACGGGTCTTGGAAAAAATGCAGTGGATGTGGACGCCTATCGCATCTACCCCCAGGCTGGACTTTATGTAGAAAGTGTGCAAGTCGCCGTGACCTTCGTTTTGAAAGCTTGCCCTCTCAATTCTCGAAATTACATGTAAAGGTATCAATATTTGGAGAAAACAAAGCTTTACTAAACGAGACCGTAAATATTCCACTAAAGACGTTAGCAAACAAAGAGGCTTATAATGATTTCGTGGAAAAAATAATACTAGATAAATTATCCCAAAAACTTCAATCAAGATATGAAAAAATATTAATTCTCTCTAAAGATAAAGTTGTAGAATTTTATGGAAACAAAAACGATGGAATTATTGTACCATTTAGCGAGCTTCTTTTCTCCTGCAATCCAAAAATTTATGGCGAAAAACTATGCACACTAATGCGCTTATTCTCTAAAGATAAGAGAGTGCACGTTCTTTGGGGTATAAGGGATAAGGGAACACTAACAATAGAATCAGAGTATGTTTTAATTTCAAGAGATCTCATACATAGCGCAACGAGAGATGTGGGCGAAGCAGTTAGAAAAGGATTTAGCCTTCTTGTGCTGGAGAAACAGCTAGGCTCTGCCTCATCTCATTAACATATTCCTCAATTTTTTTGATATCTTTTTTATCAATATCCTTTTTCGCCGCGATTTGTTTGCCTTTCTCGGTTATTGCGTAGTAATCAGTATAAAGTCTTAGAAATCCTGGTCCAACGAGATAAAGCACTCGAATATAACCTCTTTCCACCATTTTTTCTAGTTTGTTTTGAAGTTTTACTGAAAAAGGTGGCGAACCATAGAAGGTAAAATTAAACTTCACATTCTTTTCCTTCTGTAATTCGTATATCATCCTGTGTAATTTTTGCCGTGAAACAGGCTTGCCGTATTCGTTCAGCAATATTAGTATGCGTTTATCTTTAGCGTCCAACCTGGTCGGCATTTTTACCGTTTAGTTGGAGACTTTTTATCCTAATAAACTTTTTACTCTGAAATAATATATTGGACAAGATGAGCTCTAGATGTGAAGTATGTGGTGCACCCGCAGAATTCGAATGTAAACTTTGCGGTAGAAAAGTCTGTACTGATGATTATATTAAGGAAAAAGGAATATGTGCTGTTTGTGAAGAAACGCTATGCCGTCTTTGCGGGCGACGTTTAGCTGTAGGCTACTGCGCGGTATGCGGTAGACTTGTTTGTAAAGAGTGTTCTATAAAAAGGGGTAGAGCGTTAATTTGCCGTGACTGTGTAAAGGCTACTTTTTGAAGCAGAGCTTGTAATTTCCGCTTAAAATTCCTGGCCGTTGTACCACATATAACATGTCATAGTCTGCATGCTTAAGCTTTAAGCAAATAGAGGAAGGCTTTACTCCTAGCTTTCTATACTCTTCTCTCAATCTACTTAACAAATATTCTATCGATTTTTTTAATATTTTTCCATGCTTTTCTAATTCTTCTTTGTTTTCATTGTATATTTTATCGAGCTGATGCCCCACGTACATTTTGAGGAAGTATGCTATATTTGTTAAAGCTAAGACTACGAGCATAAGAATGAGATAATATTCGTAACTTTGACCTACTAGTTGCACTATTACTGCGACTAAGAGTCCTACTAGGCCGCCTATAAGAATTTTATTGGCTAACTTGTTTAATCGCACCAGCTTAGAATACTTCGGAGATTTAGTAGGTATGCATTGTATTGCATTTATGGAATACAGGATGTTCCTCCAGGTAAAAGGCGCGTCCTTTAGTTTAAGGGAACGATATTTTTCTTCCAGTTTTTTAGTGTCAACGTATACGCCTAGGCGAGCCTTATCAAGCTCTTGAACTATATATCTTAGTGTCTTAATTCTGCCGGAAATTCTTTCTCGACTCATTGACTTGCACCTTTTTGGAGAAGATAGGAAAGTAAATCACTTTTAGTTAGTATTCCCATGATAAAATCTCGCTCATCAACTATGACTAGCGATTTGACATCTTTGTCTGCTAAAATTTCAGCCGCTAATGAAATTCCATCGCTGAGATGAAGAGTGTTCCGCTGACGAGAAAAAATATCAGCTACAATCATTCTTCTAAATCTTTGCTCTCTCACCCTCCATTCAGCTCGTTTATACAGTTTCGTGATAGCTTGTAAGAGTCTAGTATCTGTTAGTACGCCTATGAGCTTAAATCCCTCTACTACTGGTAACGAGCTGAACTGTTGCTCGTTAATTATTCGCCGCGCATCAGGCACTGGAGTTGAGGGAGCTATCGTTTTTACGTTTGATGTAAATATGTTACTGACTTCTAAAGGCTCGAACTTGAGCTTAGATACGAGAGTCTGTTTTGAAACAACCCCCACTAGTTTGTGGTTTTTAACTACTGGAAGAAATCCTATGTCTTCCTTCATCATAATGCCTATAGCATCGCTAACTTTAGATGATGGATCTATCGTTATCAGCGGCCTTCTGACAAACGAGGAAAGATGGAATCTGGAGAGATCGGTCCTCCATGTTCTTGTAGTTCCGAGTTTTGCTAGCATATCCTTTTCGCTTACAATGCCTTCAACCTTTTCTCCGGATAAGAGAATTAGGTGACTGATTTTTCCTTTTTCGAGCAGTCGAAGACCTTGAACTAATGTTTCGTTCTTATCTATAGTTATTGGGTCCTTATCCATAATTTTTTTAACTTCAATAGATAATTGTGACATACATGTCTCCCTATCTAATACGTTAGCTGTTGAAATATAAGGATAAATATGCTTAAAAATACTGGTCTAGAGTTCTGCGAGAACTTTTAGAAAGCATTTTTCTAAGCTTTCTAAAATCTTCTTCAAGAAGATTTTTTAGTCGGGGATTATACAGCGCTGCTGCAGGATGGAGCATGGGAAGAACCTTACGCCTTCTACCCTTTAATGATATTTCGAATTCTCTTCCTCTAACGCGCATTATGGAATCAACTTTGTATCCTGCGCGGCCTAAAATGTACCGAGTGCTATGACGTCCGAGAGTAACTATGACGTCAGGGTCTATTATTTCAATCTGCCTTTCTAAAAATGAAGAGCAAAGTTTTATCTCGTCCTCTCTCGGGTCTCTGTTGTTAGGTGGACGACACTTTACAACATTGGTTATAAAGACCTCTTCCCGACTTAGACCTATACCATTTAAAAGCTCTGTTAAAAGTTTGCCAGCGGCGCCGACGAATGGGCGGCCTTGTAAATCCTCAAACCTCCCAGGCGCTTCACCTATAAACATGACCTTTGCATAAGGATTTCCCTCACCAGGCACGGGTTTCGTGCGATACAAGCTTAATCTACAGCGTGTACATTTGGCGATTTCCTCGTTGATCTTCGAAAGTTCCTCCTCCTTAGACATATTTCTCAACCTCTAAGTATGCTTTACCCTTTTCCACTACGATAACGCCTTTTTCACCAGTTTGCAAGACCTCTATAGGGTTCTTTTCCGGCTTATCCATAAGCGGTATTTCGGCTAAAACGCAACCTATTATTATAATGGGCTCACTTAGGATATTAACGATAGCAGCTGGTGCCACACCATTTTTAGCTAGTGAGAGTATTACATACGAGCCTACAGTGCTACCCTTTCCGTAAGGGAATACTAAAATTTTCCCAGCAATGGACTTTCCATAAAGCGCGTGTTTTTTATCTACTATTCTTCCAGAGCGAGGATCAACTCCTCCATAGAAAGATATTGGCTCGGAAGCCACTAAAATTTCCCCCTTCGCCGCTCCCTCAACCAGGCCTCTACCCCATATTCTCATACATGATCCCCATAAAATACTCGAAGAATATCCTTACGAGAAAACAATCTCACATCGTATCCCTGTGAACTTAAATAATAGGCAGCTTTCGCCGAGTCCACTAACGGTTTATCTACTCCCATACTCTTGAGGTCGGCTACAACCATGCACGTGTCGAAATAAACCTCTATTCCAGCTCTCGATAAAGCTGCTATTTCTTTATGCACGCTGTTTTCGAGCACTCTGGCAGTAAAAATAATTACTCTACGTTTCGGTTTCCCCCATCTCTTAACAATGTTAGCTAGCCATTGAATTTCATGTGCAGAAAGATGTGGACAACCCATAAGTATTGTTCCTTCGTCTGAAAAATCTGCTGGAAGAGCGCTGTAAATATCATCGATGCTCGGCCTATACCTTTCAAGATTCTTTTCTTCTCCGTGAAACCTTACTAGAGCTACACTTCCGGAAGCTCCTACAGCAGCTAAAAAAAGTTTAACATTATCAGACTGTAAAAGCGAGGGCGGATAATTTTTTATTAATGGCACCTTAAATTTCGCTATGGTGCCAACATAGTAACCAATAGCTTGATAGAGCTCTCTTTCCTTAATTGTCCTTTTTATATCGCTAAAATCTATGACTAGTCCTGGTCGCCTATTTTCTTCTAAACGATAACCGTAAAGCGGGGCTTTGCCTACTATGGCTTCAAGTAAAGCTAGCGGCCCGCCCTCACGATTAGTGTAGAGGTCAAGAATACTGTTAGCATATAACACAGCATTGCTTTCCGCCCAGGCCACTTGAGAACCCGGAGGAATTTTCTCATAAAGATAAGGTGTACATGTAAGTAACATCTTAAATCCGAGCTTTCTTAGAGAGCCGAGAATTCTTAACTGCTTCTCGGCGAAGTCCTGTTTGACCCCCATTTCTTTCCATTTTTTTATATCCATCCCAGCTGGATTTACTGTGGCAGGGATTGAAACGCGGAGATTCGAGGAAGCTAATTTTTCTATAAATTCTAAACCAGCATCGCCTATATTCTTGTACGAAATTCCAGAAATATGTGCGTGAGTTACATTAACAAGACGTTCGGCCTCTAAGCCCTCACCAACTTTCACGATAACTTCTAAAACTTTAGCCAGCTTCTCGCCGCGCCTTCCGTTTAATATTTCCTCTTCTTCGTGTGTGAGCTCCATCTCACTATCTTATGTTGTTTACGAATAAAAACTACGCGATATATTTTCGGCGATTAGTGACCGAAACCTATATATATTCTTTCCTAGCGGAGAGCTTTGGGTAGTATAGTAAATGCCTAGGAAAAAGAAGGAAAAAATAGAAATAAAGGAGCCTGAACCCGAAATTGATTTGGAAGCTGAATACGATGCAATATTAAGCGAAGTAGTTGGGGAAGAGGAGCAGACCCCACAGCCAAAGCTTGAACTAGAGGATCTCGAAGGAGTGGGAAGAATAACCGCGGAAAAACTCAGAAATGCAGGCTTCTTCTCTATAAAGGACATAGCTTTCGCTTCGGCTCATGAGCTCGCGCAAGTTGTTGGCTCTGAAAATCGCGCACTTAACCTGATAAGACAGGCTCAACGTATATATTCAGGCAGGCTCTTCATAACAGCCAAAGAATACTACGATAAAAGAAGGAACATCTCTCTAATATCTACTGGAGTAAAAGCACTAGACGACCTGCTAGATGGGGGAATAGAAACCCAAGCAATAACCGAGTTCATAGGAGAATTTGGCGCCGGAAAAACGCAGCTATGCCATCAGCTTTCCGTAATGGTGCAGCTACCTCCAGAGCAAGGCGGGCTCTCAGCGAGAGCAATATATATCGATAGCGAGGGAACATTCCGTCCCGAACGCATCGTAGACATTGCTAAATATAGAGGCGTAGATCCGGATAAAGCCCTAGAAAATATAATATATGCTCGTGCCTACAACAGCGACCACCAAATGCTCATAGTAGACGAAGCAAAACGAATCATAGAAGAACAAAACGTTAAGCTTATAGTGGTCGACAGCTTGGTCGGACATTTCAGAGCCGAGTATCCGGGAAGAGAAAACCTGGCTGTGCGCCAACAAAAACTCAACAAGCACATTAACCAGCTCATGCGAATAGCAAGCGTATATGACATAGCAGTTGTTGTAACCAACCAGGTAATCGCGGCACCGGATATCTTCTTTGGAAATCCGCTTAGACCAGCCGGAGGAAACATTGTAGCCCACGGATGCACCTACAGAATATGGATAAGAAAAAGCAAAGAAGGAAAAAGAATAGCAAGAATAATAGACAGCCCCAAACATGCGGAAAAAGAGGCGGTATTCTTAATATCGCAAGAAGGGGTAGTTGACTTATAATATCCTTGCCATTATATAAATGCTTTCTGAAGCATATTCATATTTTTCTTAAAGATATTTAAGTAAATTAAAATATTGTCTGAAAACAGTACAAGTTATTTTTAAAAACTAGCGTATTGAAACAATTTAAGGTAGCACTCATGGCGAAGCCAAGCTTCCTATACATCGACGGATCAAAAGACGTACCATCATCAGTAATAAAGCTAGGCGAGAGTATAATGCAAAAAACCGGAATAAAAGAAGGAGATGCAGTAAAAATATCCACAGGCAATAAACACGCAATACTTTGGGTTAGAAAAAGCAACGAACAAAACATGGCAAGAGCAAACAGCAATCTTCTAAACCTCCTATTCAAAGAAGAAAGGGGAATAGTCAAAATTACAAAAACCACACTTAAAGAATCGAAATATGTAGAGCTTAAACTGCTAGAAAATTCTGACATAAACGTTTTAGATGCAAAAAGAAGCTTAATATTTACACCAGTAGTCGAAAACGGATATATCGTTGTGTTCATAGGCGAGAATACTCGGCCATTAAACTTTAAAGTACAAAGAGTATACCCGTCACCATCTTTCATAACCACCACAACCCAAATCTTCTTTAGCTAAATAGCGAATTATTATAGAACAAGTTAAAAAGCGGCAATAAAATAAGGAATATCAATTGAAAATGATAGGGGAGAATGATGAGGCTAATAGATGTAGCATCTTCGGAAGTCGTTAAAGCGTTAAAAGGCTCAAAAATGACGCGAATAAGAGAAGTATTTAGAAAAAAAGCCCCGCGACTAATCGTTATAGTTGAGGATTATTTCAAAAACAAATACGTAGGCTACGTAACTAGACACGATGTTATTCAAATAACATCCTCAAAATCCAACAAATTGGTTGACGATTTTCTTCACGATAAGCCTATACTAACGCCGGAGCTTTCAATACAAGAGGCAATCTCCATTTTGAGGGAAAGCGGTAGATACGCTCTACCTCTGGTAGAATCTCTCGAGACAAAAAAGGTCTTAGGAATATTTTCTTACAGAGGACTGCTACGTGTCTTAAAAGCTTCAGGCTTCTCTCCAAAAGCAAAAGCAGCCGCAGATGTAATGACCACCGAAAATCTACCCCTAATCCCGCAGCAATCCCCCATAACAAAAGCCTGGTCTCAACTCGTATATAGGGGAAGACAAGGCTTAGTCGTTATCAGAGATGAAAAGACGCCTAAACCCGTCGGTATTCTCACGGCCCTAGACCTAATTCAGAGCGGAAAATGGTACTTCAGAAGAGAAAGCGAACACGGCGTAACCACCCCCGCACGCGTAAGAACAGTAATGAAGAGGGGAGCGATAGTAGCGTACCCTGACACGCCAGTAGACATTATAGCAGACTATATTATAAACCACGACTTCTCCCTAATCCCGGTAGTCGATAAAGACGGCAACGTAATAGGCATAGTAACACAGGAAGACGTTGTCAGAGCCTATATAGAAGGAATAAAGCCCGGAAGAGTGCCAGTTCCAGCAGCTCTGCCGCCACTGCGTGCAGAGGCCCAGGAAGCGCTCACTTTCAGATCATCGACTTCAATAATGCAGCAAGTACTAGTTTCCGCGAAAATAGCCGCTCCATCCGGCCTCCGCGCGATCGATATTGCGCGTCCAGAGTTGCCAGCGGTAAGATTAACAGACACCATAGAGAGAGCACGCAACATTATGCTCCGAGAAAAAGTAAATTCCCTGCTTGTCGTAGATGAAGAAGGCAGAATCGTAGGCTCATTATCCACAAGAAACTTCCTTTACGCCATAGGCATAAAAGGCCCTCTGTGGAAACGGCGCCCTTACGAGAAAAGCTTCATAAATGAAATAATGAATCAAAACGTTCTGCTAGTGCGAGAAGAAACGCCAGTAGAAGACGTAGCAAAAGAAATGTTAAACACAGAATCCGAAGTCGCCATAGTCACTGATGAAAAAGGATTGCTAAAAGGAATAATAACCAAGGAGGAACTTGCGGATGCCCTAGCAAGAATACGCGGAGAAATGAAAATAGAAAACATAATGCCTCCTCCCAAGCTCGGAGTAGTGCATCCCCACCACTCCTTAGCTCATGCCGTAAAAAGAATGAAGGCGTATTATCTGGACGCTCTAGCTGTCGCGGTAGGAGGCGTCGCCGAAGGAGTTGTCAGCGAAAATAGGTTGCCGTTCATACCTTTAGAGGATTCTAAAACGGGATTACGGACCAGGCGACTACTATGGGTTAAAAAGTTAGAGAAAGGCGGAAGAAAAATGGGAAGATACATTAAGATAACACCACTACTAGTCGAAGACGTAATGGTGCCTACCAGAGACATCGTAGAAACAGATGAAACGCTAGAAAACGCAATCAATATAATGAAAAAACTGAACATATATGGCCTCCCTGTGATTAATAAAGACGGAAAAGTAATAGGGGTCGTATGTAAACACGACTACATGAGAGAGCTTGCCAGGGCCTCCAAGCTCGTAGGGAAAATAAAAACTAAAGTAAGGGAGGCGAGGTTAAGTGAATAGCAATTTTATAGCTAGTGAAACAAGGGACGGAGTAATACTTCGAGTAGCTGTGAAAACAGAGAGGCCGAGAGTTGCTTTTCGGCTAGAGGAAGATGCAATAATTATTGAGGTAAATGAGCCGCCAATAATGGGAAGAGCAAATGCCGCAATGAAAAAGTTGCTAGCTGATAAACTAGGGGTTAAAACGAGCAATATAGAGATAGTAAAAGGAGCTAGAAGCAAAGTAAAATATGTGCTGGTCAAAGGACTAAAGGGCCAGGATATACTTGAAAGGCTAAAAGTTCTCAACAATAAATCTTAGCAGTTCTTTTTCGCTTATATAGCCCACAAGCTTTCCATTCTCTATTACTGGCAGATAACCCACCTTTCTTTCACACATGATTCTATAAACTTTCGAAAGCCTATCCGTCGGGCTTACATATATTACCTCTGGGGTTGCAACATCTGCCACTCGGATGTTTAAGGCTTCATCTACAGTACCCGTAATCAGCCGTTTATAAGGTTCGCTGCTAGCAAGATACCTGACAAGGTCCATAGTGGAAAATATGCCCATTACTTGGCTATTGAAAATTACAGGAAGCCTATGTCGCCTATAATTTACTGCCTTAACACAGGCATCTCTTACAGAATCATTTAGCGATACGGTTACAACGTCGCTTTTCATAATTTCCTGCACGGTAACATCAGGTATACTATACTCAGCTTTATCAAGAAAATCTCTAACAGAAACCACGCCTACAAGAACGCCCTCCTTATTTGTTATCGGAAGAAGGCTCAAGTCATGCTTTATCATTAATTCTACTGTTTCGCCGATTTTAGCGTCGTAACTAACTGATATTACATCCTTGGACATGATGAGTTCGACAGGTTGCTCCATAGCCTTATAAAAACTATGACCCAACCTCTCTACAATCTTGTAATATTCTCCTCCGCCAAAAAAGTTTGCAACATCCAATGCCGAGGTAATGCCAACTAGTCTTTTCGTGGCTAAAACCACGGGCAAACGCTTAAATCCGCTCTTAGTCATTAAGCTGACACACGCACTTATAGGCGAGGTAGGCTGTACACTTATTACATCAACGCGCATTATTTGCATCAGCGGCGTAGCATCTTGACGAATACCGCTTTTAAATTCTGGTTTTCCGTCACTGCGCAGAAAATATGGTCCTCTCTTCTTCATATGTGAAAGCCTTCTTATCATCATTTTAAGTTTAACGCATCAAAAACCAGTCATGTAGGCGAATATTTTGTTATCAATACTATTACAAAAAAGTTTAATCGAAGACGCTATATATTTGAAAGGAAAATTCATATGGGCAAGAAGCTAAGAATTGACGAAATAGCTAGAACAGAGCTAGAAAGGAAAATCCTTCATATTTCACTATCCCTTTTACTCATACTTCCGTATTTTTGGACCGAACTTAACGCCCCAATATATTTCGCCATTATAGCTCTCCTCGCAAACTACTTCAACGCTCTCCTCCTCAAAAAACCACTACTACCACAGGAAATAAAGAGAAACTTCACCAACATGAGGCGAAACATAATACTCGCATTTATTCAGCGAGCACCACAACCCCTAGCAAAAAACCTAGAAACAATAGACCTACTCTTCGAAAAAATAGAAAAAGGCATAGAAGAAGAAATATCAAAAATCGAGAGAAACTACGAGAAAATAGGAGGATATATCGGGATAACCCACGGCGTGCTAGGAGTCCTAGTATCAGAAGTACTATTCTCGAAATATACGTTCTACGGCATCCTCGCGCTAATGATAGTAGATCCAGCTTCAAGCGTCATAAGTGTTTTTACGAAGTTCAAACATAGGCTTCCGCGGAGCTGGAGCACCTTAGAGGGATCAATAACCGCTTTTCTAACTTTCTTCCTAGTCCTCTACACCTTAGGAGTACCGGCATCACAAGCAATCCTAATCAGCCTAATAGGAGTAATAACAGAAGCATACGCCATAGAAGACAACCTACTGATTCCCGTAATAGTTAGCTTATCGGCGTATATTCTCTTACTGCCAACTTCATAGAAAATTTTTGAAAACTAGATTTAATACATTCAACGCTAAGTAACTGCACAGGTGTAATTCATTGAATGATAACACGGAGATAGTGGAATATGGGGAGAATCACATATCTATGTTAATGTTAGCTGTAAAAAGGCTCTATGAAGGACTCTCAGCAGTAAAAATTTCCCTGGACACATTAAACGAAACCATATACAACTTAAAAGAAACCATAACTGCCATTGAAAAAGACTTTGAGAAAATAACTAAACAAGTCACAGAAGAAAGGAAGCTCATAGTAGCAAACCTAGAAAAATTCGCCTCGGCAATAGAGGAGCACACCAAAACACTGAACAAAGACCTAAAGCTCACCCTGGATGTATTTATTGAAGATTTCCGCCAAGAAGTAAAGAAGGCAGCAGAAGTGCAACAAAGCCTATCAGTAGAAATAGCCGAGCTAAAAACCGTGATAAACGAGCTAAAAACCATAAACATGGATTCATGGAGCCGCGTAGAATCCGACATAGAAACTCTAAGATCAAAACACAAAGAAACAGAACTCCTCCTCAAAGAACTTTCATCAGATATTTTGGCCCTCAACTCCGACGTAAATATGCGTATAAAAGAGCTAGAACTCCTCTTAGAAGACTTGTCAGCACGGCTCTCATATATTGAGACCCAAATATCGCAGCGTAAAAAAAGAGAAAAAGTCGAAGAAAAAAAGAAGCCCTAATAATATACTACTTAAAAACTTAATTTAATACAATAGTAATATAGAGGTATTCGTTATCCTAATTAATTCTTAAATCATAATAGCAATAATAGGATTAAAAAATACAGGTGTATCGTATTGTCTCTTTTCAGAAGAAAAGAAAAAGAAGGACCAACAATAAGTGACGTAATTGCGAGGCTTGATAGATTATCTGCAGAGCTGACGGAGCAGATCAGCCAGCTGGCGAGAATAAATGAAACAACGATTAATACCTCTCTAAAAAATTTCGTGGCGCAAATATTGCCTTTGCTGGAGGAGCAGCGAAGCTTATTAGCTGACTTGGTCTCCCTTTTACAGAACCTCAGGGTAATGGGCGATTTTTCCGACCTTATAAACCAGCAAAGAAACAGTATACTATCTATCATGGAGAGCGTCGACAAAATAAAAATGTTATTCGATGAAATAAGCAATAACTTATCATCGCTTTCAGAAAATTCCTCAACCATTGTAGAAGAACTTAAAAAAAGCTTAAAAGAACTTGCTATAGCTAACGAAAACCTAAGCAAGTATCTACAAACTTGTGAAAAAAGTTTCCATGCAATTTCTCAAAAACTAGATGAAGATGTAAAAAGACGTGCTAGTGAATTTGAATTATTAAGGAAAAAGTTAGAGGAATATATGGATGAATATAAAGGCCTAGTTGAAAAATATAACAATTTATTAGGTGAAATAAAAAATATTGAAGGTAAAGTTCAACAAATAAATGAGAGAGAAAAGTTTCTAAGAAAGTGGGAGGAAAATCTAAGAAATCTTGAAGAAAATCTGAAAAAAAGAGAAAAAGTTTTGGAAAAATTAGAGAACGCGGCACAAGAATTTATAAAGACTCAAGAGCAACTTAAGGATGCTTGGGAAATTTTACAACGTGCAAGTCAAATAGAGGCTGAAAGAGCGCGCCTAAAAAAGGAAGCCGAAGAATTACACAATCTTAGACTAAAAGTAGCACGAAAAGAAGAGGAAGTCAAAAAGAGGGAAGCGGAATTAAATGAAGCTCTCCAGAAAACCCAGCAACTTCTATCAGAAATAAACGAGCGAGAAAAACGGCTTTCAGAAAAGTTAGAAGCCTTAACACAAAAGGAAACCGAGCTAAACGAAAAAGAGCGCCGAGTAAACCTATTAATGAAGAACCTCAGAGAGCTGGAATCAAAGCTTGAAGAAAAAAGGAGAAAACTTACAGAACTTGAGGAGGAAATAAAGAAGAAAGAACAAATAATAAAGGAAGAACTAGAACCTTTCAAGGATAGGCTAAAGGAAGAAGAGAAAAGGCTAATAGAATGGGAAAAGAGGCTTCTAGACCGAGAAAGAGAGCTAACAGGCTATCAGCGCACACTGGCGGCCAGGGAAAGTGCATTAGTAGAGTTAAGGCAGAGATTAGAAGCAAAAAAAGCAGAAATTGAATCTAGAGAGGCTGCCTTAAAAGAGAAGCTAGAAAGACTAAAAGTTCTCGAAGACGAGGTAGAAAAATTAAGAATTGAAAATCGACGCTTAAAGGCACTAATAGAAGAAAAAGATGGCGAGATAAAAAAACTAAGAGAAATCCTATTCGGAACTAGCCGAGAAAGTACAGGATGACAACAAGCCCCGCAAAAACCAAGCTAATCAGAATGTATCCGATGCTCAAAGCTTCCACGATCTTATACGGTAATGCCGAACCCCATTCAGGCTCCTCGTCTTTCGCGGCAAAAAAGCCGAAAACCGAGAAGACAACAGATAAAATAGCTAAAATAAGAGGTAAAATAGCGTGCATAAACGGTGGAGATTTAGGCTTCGTAGTGAACCCCTCCACAAGGTGATAAATTATGAAAAGCAGCACAGGCGGCAGGATAGCTAAAATAATCAAAGTTTTACTTGGCCCCTCTTCCTCCATAGCCATGAAAACCACCGAGATACATCATCGTCCTCGTACTTATCATTTTACCACGTTCCATGTAAAGATACTAGCTTTAACATTAGCTACCCTAATCTTCAGCTTGTCTTTAGTCTCGGTAATATCGCAACCAACAAAAATAGTATACGCGGAAATTTTCATAGAAAAAAGCAAAAAATCCTATTATGTAAAAGTATCTGAAAACAATCCTCTTATACTTACTCTACAAAAGGGAGATAATGCCACTATAAGAGTAGATTCTACCTCACAACTAAAACCAAGAAAGGTAATAATACACGAGGGAAAATGCAGCTATATAATTTTTGATGACCAAGTCTTCGTTGAAGCGCGAAGTAAATGTGAGATTTACGTATATTTTAAGGAATCCGATCCGAAACCACCAATATATCTACTTAGAATTTCTGAGCAAAGAAGCACTGAGCCAGGCTCAAACGTAACTGTCAAAGACGAATCAGAATGGAAAGTATGGGGAATACTGATAACGCTTCTCACTACTAATCCACAAGCGCAAATTAAGTCAAAATATCCCGTTTCACTGCTTGCATCATCTCAACACATAGTAAACACATCAACAGGTCCAGTCCTAGAATACGAAGAAACATATTGGATAACTGGAAAATCCTTTCAAGTACCAGGCGAGGCACTAAGCATAACATTTGTTCCTATATATTATAGGATTAAACAAATAGCACCCTTTATTGCATCCTCAAACGACATCGTGTACATCAATAAGCCGGCCTTAGCGAACCTGACTATAAAAATAGATGCTGAAAAATCTGTTCCAGGTTTAAACATATTATCCAGATATTTTCAACGTAACCCTCTAATCTTATATGCGAAAAGTCGAGGAGAAATAGATCTAAACTTTAACAATTTTATAAATATCAATATTGGAAATCAGCTAGAGAATTTAATAATTGAAGCAAATACAGGAAATATAAAAGTAAAAGGTAAGGGCTCCGTCAGCATACGACCCGCTCTGGGAATTCCTATCACAGTAAAAGTATATACAGAAGCAGGGGATATTGCCAGCGAATGCGAAATAACGAGCATAGCCCCTCAAATTGAAATACCCATAGAGCTCTACAATATTAAAATAAATTTAATGGACGTTGAGGGAAACCCGCTCTATAACTCTACGATATCTCTGTATCGGGCTCTAAAAACAATAACCGCACATCTGGTAAATAATAACAGTGCTGTGTTTAAAAACTTAGTAAAAGGCGAATATATCATTACTATAGACTACATGGGAGAAGAAGTAGCAAGAGAAGTAATACGAGTTGAAAGAGACTCAACGTTCACCATTAGAACGCGCGTAAGGAGCATAGAAATCAAAGCCTTAAACGCTAAAGGAGACCTTGTACAAAACTATACTGCAGCAGTATATTCTAACAATAAAATAATCGGAAAATGGCATACAGAAAGCGACACATTAAGAACACCGCCCTTACCATTCAATAATTATACGCTTGTAATCCTATTAAATAACTACGAGGTATGGAGAGGAAACATAAATCTTAAAGAATACTCAAAAATAATCGTTCCACTTAAGCTTATGCCTATAATAATAAAAGTAAAAAATGTTTTTGGAGCTCCTCTTTCGAAAGTTAGCGTAACGCTAAAAAATAATAATACATGGAGCACGTTAACGGATTCTGGAGGAAGAGCCGTATTTAATAACATTCCATTCGGAAACTATACATTAACAGTCAAGATAGGCGACGCATTAACAACAGAAAATGTTGAGATCAATGCTAGCAGCATGCAATTTATATCTGTTCAGATCCCTGTAGTAGCCGTTATAGGTGGGTTCCCTATACTGGTTATTCATGCTCAAATCTTTATCTTAGCACTAGCTATCCTCATAGCTGTTATAATAATTTGGAAGCTTATTCGTGAACGAGGCGAAATAGTTATCGAATAGAAAAGCAAATACACTCGAAGGTTTTCAATATGTCAACAGTAAACAACGAGTGGAAAAAAAGCGTATTAGAAAAAGCTGGACTTCAATATATTACTTTAACAGGGGAGGAATGGGTTTTACTATTAGCTGGAGCTGATTCCTCTTCTCCTATTTTAGGTGAATACACTTTTCACTTTATATTCTTTTTATACCCCTTCTCACCATTCAATTTTAAAACACTCTTAATAGCACCATACTCCGAACAACTAGATAAATGCCTAAAAAGGATGCTAGACGGCGGAATTCTCATCAAAGAAATTAAAGTCGTGAATACAATGGTAACTGAAGCTTACAAACTATCACTGAAAGGAAACACGGTCTACAGAAACTTAAAGAATAAAATATACAAAAAACAGGTTTTAATAAATAACCATATAGTGAGGCCTGTAGCTAACGTTCTAAATGAGCTAGAATCTCTTAAGAAAACCTATAATGGCAGAGAACTTTTCAAACTTCTCAAGCTCTTAATAGCAAAAGTGAAGAATAACGACTTTGCACTAGAATTGCGCCTACAAGATCATGAAATACAATACTTAAAAAGGATTATTCGCTATGGCGGAGTCTAAAAAAGTCGACGTAGCAATAGTTGGAGCAGGACCCTACGGTACTCAGCTAGCTGAAAATATACTAAGGAAATCATTGTACGAAGTAATAATATTCGAAGAACACAGCAAGATAGGAGAGCCAGATCACTGCAGCGGAATAATAAGCATGCAAACCTTCTTCAAACTACGTGTTCCCAGAAGCGCAGTCCTAAATAAAGTGCGTACTGCTGTACTATTTCCTCCTAACCTTAAAGACAAAATTACGGTAAAATCTAAATCGGGTACAGTGGTAATATCGCGGCCGCTGTTAGACCTTTACTTAGCTGAAAGAGCTAAAGAAGCAGGTGCGCGCATCAGCCTTGGAGAGAGAGTACTATCAATAAAAGCTAGATCAAAAGGGTATGTAGAAATATTCACTAATAAGAGCAAATATATAGCAAAAATAGCAATTCTAGCCTGCGGCGCCGGAGCAAGACTACAACATATGCTCGGATTTCCTACATGTAAGGGAATAAACGCTCTACAAGCCGACATTGCAGGACTCGACCTAGACGAAAAAATATACATGTTCTTCTCAAACAAGCTATACAGGGGATTATTCGCCTGGATAATATCCCACGGCGATTGCTTTCGGGTAGGAGTAGTCGGTAACAATCCAGTACAAAAAATAAAGCTATTATTAAAACACATGAACCAGCAACGCTACAAAATCCTGAAGTGGCACGGAGGTTTAATAATAACGGGCGGCCCATCTAAAATCTTTGCTAAGGGACCCTTAGCTGTAATAGGAGACGCCGCATGCCAAACAAAACCCACAACCGGGGGAGGCCTAGCCTTCTTAGCAGACACTTCGCAGATTCTAGCAGAAGAGATAGTTAGATACCTTGAAGGGAAGCGGTTATCCCTGAAATACTACCACAAGCTCTGGCTACAAAAGTTTCAAAGTAGCTTCAGAGCAATGCGAGCCGCCAGACATTTCCTCGACTCATTAACTGATGACGAAATAAACGAACTCTTCCGCGCTATGAAGAAAGAGAGCGCCGAAAGCCTCTTATCTACGGCAGACATGGATCGTCAAGAAAGAGACCTCATACAACTAGCGGTTAAGCTTGGAAAACATTTATTAAAAAAACCAAAAATAGCGTCTAAAGCCTTTTACGCTGCAGCCAAAGCTTTCTTCCCAGCCTAAATGCTTCGACGTTCTTTTCTTGAAATCGCGTAATAACCTTACGCAAACTCCGCTCTAGATCAAGAGGGGCGATATTAAGCATACCAGACTCGGCCAGAACCCCGAGCATCACGGTATTAGTGAACAAAGCTGAACCCAACCTTCGTGCAGCCTCGGATGCTTCAACGAGATAACATTCTGCATCAAGTTCTTCGAAGAAGGAAAGCAAAGCAGACCTGGAAGGTATTTCCGCCGCTGCGGGAGGTGGAAGAATAAGATCGTTTACGATAAGCGCGCCGCCTCGCCTAAGATAGGCGATGTTTCTGGCTGCCTCTAACAGCTCTAGTGAAACGATCAAGTCTGCTGTTCCACGAGGTATAGTTGGTGAAAGGTCTTCATCCCCATATTTTACGTGCACTATGACCGAGCCTCCTCTCTGTGCTAGACCATGCACTTCTGCCACTCTTACTTTAAAGCCTCTTTCAAGCAAGGCTTCTCCTAAAATCCTGCCCATGGAAATAAGTCCTTGACCACCAACACCGGTTAAAATGATTTGGCGCCTCAAGAGCTGCCCCCCTCCTTTTTAATAGCATTAAACGGACAGATCTCAACGCATACGCCACAGCCTACGCATATATCACTGATAATGAAAGCCTTATTATCCTTCATCGATATTGCCGGGCATCCAAACATGTCAGTGCAGACCCTGCAGCCCGTACATGCCGCCTCGTTGACATAATACGGTGTTACCTTCTCTCCCCGCCGAAGCTTCTGCCTATACTCGTACAAGGCGCATAGCTTACGGGCAATAACCACCGCAGGTGCATTATTTTCTCTAACCCAATTTATAGCTTCCGAAAGCACATGGATAGCCCTCTTAACATCGTATGGATCTACAATTCTGACGAATTTAACTCCTACAGCCCTAGCGATATCCTCAATATGTACCTTTGGTCGTTGCTCGCCCCTAAAGTCAAAACCTGTGCCTGGATGAGGCTGATGTCCAGTCATTGCGGTTAATGAATTGTCCATTACAACCAGAACCACAGGGTGAGAGTTATAGACTGCGTCGATCAATGCTGGAATGCCCGCGTGAAAGAACGTCGAGTCCCCAATAGTTGCTATCACGACTTCGTCGAGCGAAGCCTTGGAGATCCCCAGCCCGATGCCTAAGCCAGAGCCCATACAGTAAGATGTATCTACAAGACGAAACGGAGGGAAAAAGCCTAGTGTGTAGCATCCTATATCTCCAGGATAAACTCCCTTAATGTGCATTCTTTTAGATGCCATCTTTATAGCATAAAACATTGCCCTATGACCGCAACCAGGACACAGAGTCGGAGGACGAGGCGACACATTAACCTCTAAATCAAAGAGCTCTGGCTCTACG
>JAPDKD010000041.1 GCA_029258735.1 archaeon
CTTCTGGGACGGAGAAACTAAAAAAGCGCCAGCCGAAGAACATGCAAAAAGTGAAATGGTAAGAGAACTGGCACCCCTAATAGACGTATATGTCGTAGACGCTTTCGCCGCCGCACATAGACTACATGTTTCGATGGTCGGCTTTGCGCCGGTCATGAAAGAAGTGGCCATTGGCCGCGTCATGGAAGCTGAGCTAACCGCGCTAAAAAGAGTAAGAGAACACCCAGAACATCCCTGCGTATACATTCTTGGCGGCGCCAAAGCCGAAGATGCAGCCGATGTGGCAAAAGCCGTTCTTTCCCAGGGAATAGCAGATGCCGTGCTCACAGGAGGCTTGGTGGCAAACCTATTCCTTTACGCTAAGGAGATAAACATCGGAGATGTAAATAGGGAAGTGCTGGCTAAGAAGGGATTCCTCGAATTACTTCCCAAAATAAAGGAGCTTTTAGCAGAATACGGAGATAACATCCTGCTACCTCAAGACCTCGCAGTGGATATTCAAGGAAAAAGAAAAGAAATACCTATAGAAGAGCTTCCAATAGAATATCTAATAAAAGATATTGGAGAAAGAACAGCTAACGACTACGGAAAAATAATTTCAACATCGAAAACCGTGGTAATGAACGGCCCAATGGGAGTTTTTGAGGAGGAACCCTTCAGCATCGCCACAAGGATAGTGTTTGAGGCCATAACAAAGAACGGCATATTCTCTCTAATAGGTGGCGGCCACACGCTAGCTGCAGCCAAAAAGCTCGGCTTCATAGACAAGGTAAGCTTCGTAAGTAGCGGTGGAGGTGCTTTAATGGAATACCTCAGCAAAGGCAAACTTCCAGTAATAGAAGAGCTGAAAAAGTATGGGGGCAAATGATGTCTTGGAAAATATATGAAAGAAAATCTCCAAAATCTAAATTTACACTTTTTATAGGAATACCAGACGTAGGACTTGTTGGGCCTATTTCAGCCTCCTTCCTAATAAAATCATTAAAACTGGAAACTCTTGCACTTCTAGACTCAGAAATGATGCCTCCTCTATTATTATTCCACAACTCAGAGCCGACATTCCCGGTACGTATACATGGTAGTGATGATATCTGCGTATTAATATCGGAAGTAGCTATACCAGTAAAAGCGATGTATCCGCTCGCTAAAATGATTATAGAATGGGCGATGGAAAAAGACGCCGAAAAAATAGTAACACTTAGCGGTATACCTGTACCCAACAGGCTGGAACTTCAAACTCCCAGAGTTTATGTGACGGCTTCGAAAAAAGAATACGCAGAAGAATTAGCGAAGAACGGCGTACAACAGTTAAAAGAGGGGTTTATGAGCGGAATGCACGCCCTCATCCTTAAAGAAGCCTATATCAAAGACTTCCCAGCAATCGCGCTTCTATCAGAATCCTACTTTAACTATCCGGATCCCGGAGCTGCCGCCTCTCTAATTAACGCGATAAACACGCTATTCGGATTAAGTATTGACGTTACACCCTTAAGAGAGCAGGAGGAAGAAATAAGGGTAAAACTTAGAGAATTAATGAAAAGAACCCTCGAAACAATGCGCCAAGCAGGAAAAGAATACGAATACACTCTACCGGCCATGTATGCTTAGGGGTGAAGCTCATGGGAGAAGATTGGTTTATCGAGTACATTAAGAAGATAAGAAGAGAATTTGAGAACCTGCTTTCAGAAGTTGAAAGAGAACTTTACAGCCCCCTAATAGACTACCGAACAAAAACACTACAACCCTTATACGAAATCGCTGACCTAGGCGACAAACTAATGATTCGAATAGATTTGCCCGGAGTTAAAGATCCCTCAAAAGTCTCAATTAAGGGAAGCGAGAATAAGCTTCTAGTGGAGGCTAAAATGGAGAGACCAACAAGCTTTGAAGATCTTCCTACATACGCTTGTAGATCGTATAACTATTATAGAGTGGAAATTACACTTCCATTTCCCGTCGACTTTAAAAAATCTAGAGCAAAACTTAGACGCGGAGTCTTAGAGATTGAACTACCCAAAAAAATCAAATATTATAAAGTAAAAGTCGAATAAACTTAGGCTATATTTCTTAATTTTTCGAGAAGTTCTCCCACTGTTTTTATTTCGACTATTGCTAAAGGTATTCCCTCACGCTTAGCGATCTCAATACCAAGGGGATCTACCTTTTTTGTTCCATGATAAACGGTTAATGCCGGCTTTAGACCCCCCATTCCTGCCTGCATAGCTTTTATAGCTATCATTGGGCTCCTACCGTAGTAAACTTTCGTGAATATTGCCGCTCGCTGTGTCGTCGCTCCATAAAGTTTAATATAGTCGTAGCTTGGAACTTCCAAAACAAGATTTATGCTGTCTACAACAGTATAACCAAACAATAGAGTGTCCTCGTATTCTTCTCCCACTATCAGTTTCGCCCCTACCTTTTCACAAAACTCTTTTATTGAGATAGGCTTACTGAACTCTCTCATGTCTAGTATTGCTTCATACAATTTATGTGAGCCGAGAAAGAGCCGCAATAATGTGTTCAAAGCCGGTCTACCGCGCTCAACGTCGATTTGTACCAATGAGTCTACAAATCTTTTAATGAACTTAGACCCGGGGGATTTTCTTCGGCCGCTTTCATAATCACTAATCACTGAAGCTGAAACGTTCATCCGCTCGGCTATATCTATCTGGGAAATATTAAAGAGTCCCCTCCACTTCCTCATAGCCTTGCCTGGATTATCTGAGAATACTATATCTCCCGCAATTTTTGCTTTAATTTCGTATAATAAATAATCCTCAGACAAAGCGTTCACCAATCGACATTCGTCCAAGAAAAAATTTCATGAGAACTATTTAAGCCTTCTTTCAGCTTCTCGTTCTTCGAAAAAAATAATTCACAATTCTGTAGTCATCTATTGACGCTATGAAGACGCTCGGAAGAGCTGATGATTGATGAGCCCGCGCAGGTCGGAGCGTCAATGAACTACTTTATTGTTGTATTTTCTCTCGTTCTCCTTATATTTCTCCACTTGTAGATTTATATGGTAGACGAAAAATGACAGTGAAGGTTGGTATAAACGGCTTCGGCAGAATTGGTAGGCTGTTCTTCAGAGCTGCCCTAAAAAATGAGGAATTCTGGAAATACTATGACATAGTGGCGGTAAACGACCTCGCTGATGCTAAAATGCTTGGACACCTATTGAAATACGACTCAGTTCATGGCATTCTGCCCCTTGATGTAGAAGTAAAAGATAATAAGATAATTGTAGGAGACAAAGAGCTAACAGTTGTAAGCCAGCCCGATCCCGCCAAGCTACCCTGGAAAGAGCTGGGCGTAGAACTCGTATTGGAATCTACTGGCAGGTTCAGAGATCGAGCCGGAGCCTCTAAACACTTAACAGCCGGAGCTAAAAAAGTAGTCATATCCGCTCCAGCAAAACAGCCAGACGTAACCATAGTTATGGGAGTAAATCACGAAAAATACGACCCAGAAAAACACGTTATAATTTCCAACGCGTCATGCACTACTAACGCCTTCGCACCCCTGGTAAAGGTTCTAAAAGAAAACTTTGGCCTAAAGCGGGGCATGATGACCACCGTTCATGCATATACCAATGATCAGAGAATGCTAGACCTAGTTCACAGGGATCCGCGCAGAGCTAGAGCGGCGGCCATAAACATTATACCGACAACTACTGGCGCCGCTAAGGCCATAATGGAGATATTCCCCGAGCTAAAGGGCAGGCTGCACGCGATTTCGATAAGAGTGCCCGTGGCTGACGGCTCTCTCGTGGACTTCGTGGCAGAATTAGAGTCTGAGGTAACCGCAGAAGAAGTAAATAAAGCATTCAAGAAAGCCGCAGAAGGCGAGCTAAAGGGCATACTAGAATACGTAGAAGCGCCGCTAGTAAGCCAAGACATCATCCACAACCCGCATTCCTCGATCTTCGATGCTCTCTCAACAGCGGTTGTGGGCGAAAAAGGTAACCTAGTAAAGATACTATCGTGGTACGACAACGAGTGGGGCTTCAGCAACAGGCTAGTGGACTTAATGATAATGATGTACAAGAAAGGCAGCTTCTAAACAAACCGAGGAGATTTAAAGAGAATTTTTCCGTTTTTTACATTTTTAACCTCGATAATTCGGTGAAACGGTATATATTTTCTTTTGCCCCTAATATTTACATCCACACCGCGTGACCATACCTTTAAAATCTGAGTTCCATAAAATTCCTCCTTATCCCCCGGCGCCCCTCTCGACACATAATATACTATTATCTCTGAGGGGTCTATGCTAGGATCCCAAAGTATCTTGTTAAGAAGATCTCGCAAAGGATTACTTGGCAAGCTTTACGCGCCTCCTATAACCTGTTTCAAGGAGAACTTTTGCTGCCCCTCTTTTTAGCCTATTTTTAGCTCTAGCATATGATTCAGCTTTAAGCTCTAAATAATAACCATTGATTGCCACGTTGTATACGCGCGTCTTTAAAAGGCGCGATGCGACATTCTTTACTTCATCAAGATCAATAATTACTTCTATATTTTTACAGTCAACTGGACATTGCGTACAAAATCTTCCTTCAATCCAACATAATCCCGCGCAGGGAATCCTATTTCCTGTGGAAAGATAAGCTGCGTATGTGTTAGCACAGCATGCAGAAAAGAAAAACTGCAGCCCTATTTCTCGTGCAGCTTTGGCGGCGCCTCGCTTCAGATCAAGGCTGGCTATAAATGTTTGCTTTCCTGGCTTAAGAGAACGTGAGATTCGGCGAGTTAGCTCCTCTTGGTTGACATAATTTCTTATTCTTGCTAATATCGAGGGCGACAATCTTAGGCTTCCAAATAGGGCTCCCACAGCCCCGTGTTCTTTTGCAAGTTTAAGGATTTCGTTTATTTCTCTGTCCGTTATTCCTGGAAGTATCGGACGAATGAATATTATCGGGTATAACCCTGCTAAACGCAAAGCCTTCATTGATTCGAATCTTTCTTCGGGCGAAGCTACTCCTGGTTCGAGCTCTTTCCACTTCTTTAATGTAACAATCGTGATTAATGGACTGAGGGGATACTCCCTGAACTTTGATAGAGATGTAACGTGCTTCTTTGTACTAAGTTTTGTAGAGAACTGGATAGGATTTCCGAGCCATTTCTTAAACGACAGGAGCACTTGAATAGTTAGGTTGCTTCCTAATAGATGAAAGGGCTCGCCGAGGCTTCCTACAGCCAGATAGGTTCCCGTTCTTCCAGGCAAAAAGTATGGGTTGTAGAGCAGAGCTAGGGAGAATTCATCGGGCTGAAGGCTGTAAACTCTAGCTTCACTGGTGCTTATACCCATATCAGGCAGATAGCAGTACTTGCACTTACCAGTGCAACCAACAACGGTATGTATGGTTAATCCGCAGGGCCTGGGCTTTCTCTTTGCGTGATAATCTGAGGCGGCTCTTTTAGCGCTTTCTTCACCTAACCTTCTTTCAAGTTCAAGCCGTAGTAACGTTTTTCTTCGTAGCATTTCTTCAAGTGATAATTTGAGTTTCACGGAATCTCCTCTTCGGCCTTCCTAGACGATTTTACGATTTTCTTGATTACATGTTCCGGTAAGGCTATGTCTTCCCTGCGCGCTTCAACCGGCCCTAATACAGTTAGTCCCTTACCATCTATGATAGCTATTTCATGCATCCGCAGGTCATGGTCTGTTTGTCTCATTTTTTCAATTATTACATATCTTTTTAGAATACCTTTTTTTAAGGAGCGGCGAAATCGTATGATTCCGTCCGCGACATGTTCGACGCCGAAACCGAATGCCTCAGACGTTGTTATAGCGTATTGTGATGTAGCAAGCACCGTAAAGTTCCACTGATATAGTATTTTTTTAAGCATGTATGAGTAGCGCCTAGCCATTGCGGGCTTGTCAAGCCAAAAAGCAGATAAGCTGTCTATAACCAGCCTTACATGCTCATATCCCATTCTCCTTTTTATTGAAATGAGTTTCTCGACCAGCTCTTCCGGATTAAGAGATGAGAGAGTGTAGGGGTCTCCGCGCAGTTTCATTAGAGCATCTACGATGACAAGCTGCTCTTTCTCTATGTACTCGCTATATTTCATGCCGAATTGCTTGGCCTGCCTGATTATCGATTCACGGCTCTCCTCGGTTGTAACGAAGATCGCTTTTTCGCCTCTTCTTAATCCGGCATGGATAAAATGCATGCAAAATATCGTTTTTCCGCAGCCAGGTTCGCCCACTACAGCTACAAAAAAGCCTTTGGGAATTCCTCCTTTCAGCATTTCGTCGATTTTTACGACGCCGGTCGACAGTCTCTCGATTTCCATCTACATATGAAGTATCAGTTCAGATAAAATATTATTTCTACTTTTTATCTGTATCCAGGTCTTTTGCTTACAAGTATGGGCAATGTCAGTTCTCTTCTAGGATAACCTTTAGTTTTTTCCTCGAGAACTTCGATAAGATCTTCTACTGAAAGCTTTTCGACGCGGCCTTCTTCCCTTATTCTAACGCTCAATTTTCCTTCCTTTACCTCTCTATCGCCTATTACGGCTATGTATGGTATCCAGTGGGTTTCTGCGTCGCGTATTCTTTTCGAAATGCTTTCTTTTCTATCGTCAACGTCTGCTCTGAAGCCTCTTTTAGACAAAGCCGCAGCTATTTCTAGGCATTTTTCTATGTGTTCCTCCCCTACAGGTATTAGGCGAACTTGTATGGGTGAGAGCCAGACAGGAAGCATGGGAGGCCTCCCCTCCCTTTCCATAGCAACCGCAGTGTCTAAGACAGCATAAATGTAACGTTCAACTGAGCCGATTATTGCCGTATGAATTATTACGGGGTACTTTTTCTCGCCTTTTTCGTCAGTATAAGTTATTCCGAACCTTTTAGCGTTTCCTATGTCTATCTGGAACGTTCCGATTTCTCTCGGCCTGTCTAGCTGATCAATAATGTTGTATTCTATGTTTATAACCCAATAATATTTACCTTCGGGCACAAAGTGGAGAAGCACCGGCTTTCCTTCTCTCCTTACAAGTTCAAGTACATAGTCTTTGTTCTCTTCTAAAAAGCTTTTAGTGATGTTATATATTGAGACGTAGTCCCTGCCAAGCTTCCTTATTTCTTCGTATATTTTCTCGTGAATCTTCAATGAAACCTTTTTTGCTTCTTCAACATCGCGCGTGAAGACGTGGAAATCCGGCATATAGAATTTTCTCATTCGAAAGCACAGCAGAAGCTCGCCGGGATGCTCTAGCCTGTAGCTGTCCGCTAGCTCATATTCCCCAAAGGGGAGATTGCGATAGCTTATCACCCAATCCTTTATCATTGCGAATTGCTGGTGGCATGCTGCATACCTGAGGACGAATTTTTTGTCTCCTACTTTGAGGGTGTATAATCTGTCACCGAAGAGTTCTGCGTGTTGCTTTATGGGCTTATGCGAGAGGTCAAATGTGTTTGTGCCTTTTACCTCGAAGACAGGTATGCCTATACTTTTTACACAGTCCCATGCATACTGGGAAACGAGGTTAAGTATTATTGTTGCTTCTGGTCCATATCGCATATGTCCTACGTCGCTCATGGGCTCCCACTCGATGCCGAACTTCTTGCAGTATTCTAGGTATTTCGGCTTTGCTTGCGCCTCAGTACTTGGTTTTTTTAGTGCTTCTTTTTCAACTAATATTCTGAAATCTTTAGGCACCTTTTCTAAATGGTATTCTTCTAAAGAATGCAGTGTACCTTCAGGAGTTAAAATGGCATACTCCTCGGTTGGTTTTTTCTCGAGGTCTTCTGCGGTTATGCGCCGCGAAAGCTCGGCTAAGGGATGCCCGTGGCATCTCATTTCGAAGCGTTTGTACCAGCCGAATGGTGCGCGGTATACTTTAAAATCAAGCGATGCTAATTTTTCTTCAAGTTTCCTTAAAACTTCTAGAGCCACGTCTGGAGATGCAAGCGTGGGCGAGAGGTGGGCATATGGATAAACTAAAATTTTTTCTATGCCCAGCTGCTTAGCAATTTTTTGTATTTCTTCTGCTGCTTTATTAACTGTTTTTTCAAGCGCTTCGCCGTCTATCTGCTCAACACTGGTAAAAACCACTAAAACATTCTCTAACCGAAGAGCCCTATTTTTCTCGGTAAGTTCTTCCGCTTTATTAAGAGCTTTTTGCCTGGCTTCATACCCAAAATATTCGGCGTGTATGAGGAGAATTCTCAAGATAAACCCTCTCTTATTTTTACTTGAGCATCTAAAAGTTTTATTCTAATCTTTCAAGATCATAGCTTATTTTGCGTAGTTTCCCTCTAAGCTTCCTATACTCGGCCTCAAGCTGCGCTGCTTCTTCTTCGATTGAGGGGGCTCGCTTTGCTTTTCTTTTAATAAGTAATCTGCATGTTCCGTCAGGCAGTAATGCTCTACGTGTGCATGAGGCGTACTGACACTTATATCCTATGCATTCGTCGTTTACCCATTCACACCAAGCTATTAGTCTGCCGTCTCGCCCTCGCCTTATTCGCAGCGCCTTTTTTAGGCAGTAGAATGCTCTGAAAGGACAAATTGGGGTGCATTTTACGTCCATATTATTGACCCCGTTTTTGCGTTGATATTATAGTTTTAGGGGTAAATAATGGTATCTTCGCTCTATCTTTTCGAACAATAATGTTCGCTCACCTTCATAGCCAATTTACCATATCCCTCCTTTTCGAGAAATTCTACTACTTCCTCTAAAGAGGGAGAACTCCTAGCCCCCAATCTCGACACTTTTATGGCTGCTGCAGCATTTGCAAAGATTAATGCTTCTTTTAATTCAAAGTTGCTAAGCAGAGCCGCAATAAAAGCCGCGTTAAATGCATCTCCCGCTCCTGTAGAATCTTTAACCCTCACTTTAAATCCTTCAGCATGTATTTTCTCTCCATCAACTACAGCTTCCGACCCCTTCGCCCCTTTCTTCACTATAAAAAGCTGACTTAACCGAATATCTCTCTTAACGAGGCTTCTGTATTCAAATTCATTCAAAATCACAAGATCCGGTTTTTCAATAATTTTGCTTAAAAGCCGTTGAGGAGCCAAATAAGCAGCAGAGCCTGGATCATAAGATACAGGTATACCTTTTTTCTTTGCCACAGCTGCTACTTCAAGCGCCGTTTCAAGCAAGCCTCCTCCAATGTGTAGCCATAGGGAATGTTTAAGCGCCTCGTTAAACTCCTTTTTTACCTTTATGTTGGCCCCCCTATAGGCAATCATCGTACGTTCTCCAGATTTATCTATTAGAACCCAAACTCTTCCTGTACGTTCTCCGCGAACACGTTGAATATATTTCGTGATAACATTTTCATGTTCTAGCTCCTTAATGACAATTTCAGCTTCTAAATCTTCTCCTACAGCTCCGAGCATTATACTAGGTACGCCAAGTCTTGCTAGCGCCACTGCTGTGTTAGCGGCGCTGCCGCCTCCAGACACCAAAAAGGACATAGCATTGCTTTCCAAGCCTTTTTGGGGCAACTCTTCAACAAGTATCAGTGTATCGATATTTATGTTGCCGAAAACCGCTACACCTATTTCTGCATTTTTTCGACAAAAATCTTCAGGTTTGAAACTATTTTTGCCCATATCCTCCGTCGCCTCCCGATAACGTCAGATCTCGTTATGATCTCTTCAATATCATAGTTCCTTGCGTAAATATGACTTCTTAAATCATACATAAGCGAGATAGCTGTAATGCGCGGGTTGCCGTATTTTTCTAGTTTTTCCTCGTATAGGAGGGGACCTTGAAATGCCTCGGTGAGAGATTTATCGACAACTTTTATTCTGTAGAAAAACGAGTTAAAACCTAAATTTTGATAAAATTGAAAGACTTTTTCTAGAAGGATGCATACCAGATTTTTGCTAATATTCAAGTAAATATAGATAGGAGGGGCGACTTGGAGCGGCGCGTTTTCACTTGCATGCATGCAAGCTAGGCTTGCCATGTAAACCTCGGCATCCATAGGTAGAAGCGTATCTTTTACAACGTAGCCGACAGGTATACACACAATTGTTCCTCGACCTTTTCCTGAGAGTAGGGGGCGTTCGCCTAAGTATTTTATTTTATTATTCATGTTTCACACCTGAAAGGATGGGGATCGTTGATAAATGCTAAAAGGTCTTTGAGCTCGTTAATGACATAGAGTGCTCCCGCTCTGCAGAGCTCAGCCTTTGGCTGATGATTAACAAGCCCTACGGGTATCACTCCAGCTTCCCGGGCGCTCATAACGTCGGTTTGATAATCTCCCACCATTATTGCATGTCTTCCAGAAATTCCAGCCTGAATTAGAACGTGTTTTATTGCTTTGACTTTGGAAAATGTAAATTGGTTCTCCCCGAAATCGAGGGCGGTGTATATGTAGTCAAAATATCTAGCTAACTTTGCCTTCTTTACCTCATCCATGAAACGTCCTATAGACTCCTTTCTTCCGGTTATTATAGCAAGCGTTATTCCTCTGCTCCGAAGGTCTTCAAGTACCGAGAATACTTGCGGAGAAACTTCGGGAACATAAAAAGCAAGCTCATATGCGCGGAGAAACGTTTCCCAAAAAGCTTCTCTATCTACGTGCACAGGTAATACCCGCTCTAATGTATTGTTTGAGAAATGGTTGAGAAACTCTTGATAACTAATGGGCTTAAGCCCATAGAATAGCAAGGATGCAATGAAACTATTGTAGAAGCTTCTCGTGGTATCTACTAGCGTGTTGTCGTAGTCGAATATTGCTAGCTTTATGTGCATCAATCTACCTAAATTCCCCGCGCCTTTTTATATTTTCTATGAGAGCACGATAAGGCTTAATTAAAGTCCTTCAAGATAGTAAGTAGTGTGGTGGAGTTTTAATGGATAGAGAAGAAGTAAAGGCTCTAGCTAGCGTTAAAGCTTATCTCGAGAAAAGGATTGAGGAGGTTGAAGAAGAGCTTCGCATGTTAAAAATGCTTGTTCAGATAGTTGATCAAGTTCTTGGTAAAGAGAGCTTTGTGCCTGCAGCTGAGCTAAGAACCGCACCGGCTCCCCAAGCCCCCAAGCAGCAAATCGTTGAAAAACCGTTGGCCGAATGGGAGCTAGTTTCCAGAGAGGGCGAACATTTTGGAAGGATGATAGTATTTAGAGATAAAGCCGTAGTTAAAATTGATGCTGAACTACACTCGTCTACTCCTCCTTTTAGAACATTTCTTGTGTCAAGAATATTGGAGGGATATAAAAGGAAGGATCAAAGAAGGATTGAAAGTGGAGAAATAGCGGAAGACGAAGCCTTCAATTACGATATTTCAATTGACGAAAACGATAGGCTGCAAGAGATAGTGATATATAATTATCGCGACATGCGCACTCTCCAGGAGCTTAGAGGAGCTATTAGGTGGACTTTGGCCAGAATGTACGAGAAAGAGTATCAGATGGTCTAGGCTCTGGCTGTTACTTTTCGCTGACTATGATACATTTCAATTATTTCCTTTTCTGTGGTTGCTTGTTCCGGTGATTTGTCGTCTCTATATCTGCCAGTGAATCTTGGGAAGCGTATTGCTAGGCCTGCGTTTTTCTTTATTTTTCCCCAGCCGCATGTGTGCAGGGGGCTTAATGTTATCTCTGCTCCTATTATTTCAAGCACGATCGCTGGCACGAACCATACGTCAGCCTCCATTTTGGACTGTACGCGGGGATGTTTATGGGGGATTTCATAGGGTTTAAGCATCTCTGGTAGTTTTTCGAGGTCTTCGTCTGTGAAGCCGCTTCCAACTTTGCAGACAGTCTTGAATACGTCTTCTTCCGGCGAGTAGGCGGCCATGAGGAGCGCGCCGTAGGTGCCTGCTCTTCGCCCTCTACCATAGAAGGCTCCTACAACAACTAGGTCTACAGTGTCTGTCATTTCGTACCTGTAGTCTCGCTTGAATTTTATCCAAAGCCATCCCCTCGCACCCATCTGGTAAATTGAATCCCCTTGTAGAGATTTGCACATTACTCCTTCGCAGCCATCAGCTATGGCCTGCTCGAAGAAAGTTTCGATTTCCTCTGGTGTTTCCGCAATGGTGCTTTTTGCTGGCTGTATTCGATCTGAAGGAAGCAAAATTTTCTTAAGATATTCTTTTCTTGTCGGTAAAGGTTCGTTGATGAGGCTTTTCCCGTCAACATATAGTACATCAAAGAGGTATAATGAGGCAGGGTACTTCTCCATCGCTTCTTCTATTCCGTATTTT
This sequence comes from archaeon, assembly GCA_029258735.1. Taxonomy (GTDB): domain Archaea; phylum Thermoproteota; class Thermoprotei; order Thermofilales; family JAPDKD01; genus JAPDKD01. The sequence continues at coordinate 12,188 of JAPDKD010000041.1, forward strand.
CTTCTTCTGTGCATGAGTTCCTGGAACGGCAACATTTCTCCTGTGTCGGGGTCTACTGCCACTATTTCTCCCTCCACTATGGCTTCTTTCGCTTTTATGTTGTTCCTTATCATTTCAACTACGTCGGGGTAGTGACTGGTTATGTTTTCAAGTCTTCGGCTGAAGAGATATACTTGGTTTTCTTTCTTATGCGCCTGTACTCTTTCTCCGTCGTATTTGTATTCTACGATGCATTTTCCTCCGAGCTTTGACAGTATTTCTCGGGGGTCGCTTAGCCGTTCTGCTAGCATGGGGAGTATGGGTATGCCGACCGTTATTTGGATTTTTTTGACGCCTTCAAGTCCCTCGGTGGCTAAAACTTTGGCTATGTGGCCGAGGTCGGGGTGCATGTTGTATGCTCTTTCTATTACATCTCTAGCGTTTTTGGATCCTGTAAAAGCTATTGCTAGTGCGTCTAGTATTGTCATGTCGGCTATTCCGAGCCTTAGCTTTCCCGTGATTGTTCTGAGAAGGTATCTTGCTTCTTTTGGCTTAGCGTCTTTTAGAAGGGAAACTAGGAGAGAGACTTTTGTGTCCATGGCTCCGGGGCCGCTTGCTTTCGCGATTTTAAGTAGTGTTTCGTACACTCTCGTTACTGTTAGTGGCTTAGCTTCCACCTCACCACCGAAGAAGTCAACTATTGATACTGGTCGTCTTTGTTGCATAAGTAATTGCGCGGCTGTTCCGAGGTCTCCCGATTTCTTATACACATCTTCTACCTTTTTTACGCTGACTCCAACCGCTTGTGCCAAAGCCCTCATAGCAAGCTTTTCTGCAACTCCCAGCTCTATTCCTTCGTAGTCTGGCCGCAACTTACCCTGAGTGAGATATATGACTTTGTCAATAACATCTGTCGGAGTTTCCTTAAATAGTGCCACGAGATATTCTGTCATTGCAATGCGGCTTGTTGTTCGCTCTATTTTCTCGTAGAAGTCTGCTAAAATAGAATATTCTAGATCGCTCATTGAAACCCCAATATAGATTTATGTTGCTTATTTTTATTAACCTTTTATATTTTGGTTTCGCTTATGTTCGAGGATCATTTCGAGATAGGTCTTATGAACGATCCTTAACCCGCATATCTGCAGCTTGCTGTATATTGTTTGTATTGTTTTTTCTTCCTCAGCTTCTATCTCTAAGAAGTATCCCAAGCCTTCCACATAGTCTAGCATTACTTTCAATTTTTTGTCTTGACTTGATGTAAAAACTTTCCTTACTTTTCTAACTTCAGCTAGAGCCCTGAAGCCTAAACGTTCTAATATTTCCCGGATTTTATCTTGCTCGTATATTTTTGCTTCTATTTCCTCCCTTGTCTTGACTTGTCTCTTTCTTCGCGGGCCCTTATATGTTAAAAATGCTTCGTCGTTTTCCAGTCTTAATCTTAGTGCCTCGTCGCGTTCTTTAAAATTAAAGCATGGATGAGTATAATATATGTCTACTTGCCGCTTAACTGTTGAAAGCCTAAAGCCCATTTCAGAGAGCTTTCTCACTATAATTTCGGGTTTGCTAACTATTTCTGCTTTAATCTCTCTTTCCAGCATCTTATTTCCTTCTTCTACCACATGGGGGATTATATGGATCGGGTACCTGCATGCTCATTCTTAAACATCTTCCACGTTTTTCATCGTAAAATATGCAGTCGAAACAGGTTCCCCTTAAATCTTCAGGAGGTTTACTTTGTTTAATGATGGGACGGGAAGCCTCTCTCACATGCTCTACTTTACGCGTCTCATACAGAGGGGTTTGCTTCTCAGATTTTATTTGAATTGATTTGAGCATTTCCGGTTTTTTTGGCGGTGTTTCCTCTGTTTCTGGTTGTGTATAAGCAGGTTTTTCAAGGTACGTTGAAACCGCACTGGGGATAGTGGTTGGCTTTAATTGCTCGGGCTCGGGATGCATTTCTTGTGTTTCTATTTCCTTTTTTATACTTGGCGTAGGCTGAAATTGGGGTATTTCCTGAATTTGGGACTCGACCGTGACGGGATACTGTATCGGCTTTTGCGCTGGCATTGCAGCGATTTTTGGAGGCAGTAGAATTCCCGCTGATACAAGCAGCTCCCTTAGTTGTTCCTCGTTCGGGAATTCGCCTTCTAGCACCTTTTGGTCGTCGATTACAATTGCGGGGAGCTGCATTATGTTGTATCTCCTAAAGTCTAAAGTGTGTATACCGCCGTAAATTTCCTCGAGATACGCCAGAAATTCAGGGAATTTTCTTACATCATCTATTTTTACGACATGTAGCTTTACCCGAGGCCTTTCTTTCGGGGGGAGAGTTTCGAGAATTATATGGAGAAGCTTCACTAGAGCGGCTGATCTCTCGTCTTTTGCTATGAAGAGCTTAATTTCGTGTTTTTCTCTAGGCAATCTATAGACCCCACTAAATATAACATGGACTACGTAAATATAATGTTACGTCTAAAAATCATTTAGCAAGCATTTCCTCGACGATCTCGTACAGTCTTTTATCACCTCTCAGCCTTACTCTAAGTCTTATCTCAGCCAGCCTTCTTTTAACATCGTCAGAGTCTAAGATTTCATTAATTGCCCAGCAAAGATCGTCTACGCTAGATAGAATTGCAACCCCTAGCTCTTGAGCCGCCAGCGAGTTAAGGTATCTTTCAGTATGTGTTTTAGGCGGTATATTTACTGAGGGGACTCCAAAAACGATGGACTCTAAAATGCTGGTGTGACCTCCATGCGTTATAACTAGATCGCTTGCCTTTAGAAACAGGTGTTTATCCTCTATCCAGTCAAATATTAGAATATTGCCTTTTTTTACAACGTTTCTACTTCTCATCTCACCCCTAGATGCTACAATAACTATATCCTTTCTGTTACATTCCTTTAGTTTTTCTAAAGCTTTATATAGCATGCTTTTTCTTTCGGTGAGGCTGCCGGAAAGAGATAATAATAAGACTTTTTTGTCTATGAAGCCTAACTTCTTTTTTATGTCTTCCTTTGTGGGGTAATCTTCAGGCCATTTTATTAGTAGAGGACCTATAAACTCAACCTTTTGATTATGAAGATACTTTTGTTCAATAGTATATTTGGAAATTGTATATGGCGGAGGTAAGTCAGGAATAAGAATTTTGTTAGCTAAAGACCATCCAGTAGATAAAATTTTCTCGAGATAAGCCTCAGAAATATTTCTAAACACTTTTTTAATGCGAGAAATTTTTTTAACTGGTATTCTAACTTTGAGCTGATTAGATACTAGGAGGGTTTTTATTTCTAAAAGCCTGGCAGCAATTAAGGTCGAAAGTCTGCTATCGGAGATTACTATGTCCGATTCCTCGCGGGAAATATGGTCGATTTCCTTTTTAACTTGCAAAAGGAAATTAGCTATATTTCCTATGCCTCTAAGTATTGTCGTCTTAGTGTCTACCTCGCCATCACTAAAAACTGAATACTGAACGGGGGGCACGCGGTAAACCTTGAACCCGTGCCTTTCTATGAAGTCTACAGCGAGGTCGTATGTTGAATAGACGATCTCGAAGCTGGATTTTAGCCTCATTCCTGCCGACAACATTCGTGCGGCATGTCCTAAGCCCATTCCACAGGGAGCCAAATAGACCTTAGATTTTCGTTGGGAAGAGGAGCCTTTCAACTATTTCTCCCCTTGGAGAGACTTCAGCAAATATTTGAGCCTCGAAAACGTACACTTTTACTCCCCTACTTTTCCAGCAATCTCTGTAAAGAGCTGCTTTATAGCATGCGTGCTGAAGGAATTCGACCGCATTCCATTCGTTTTCTACGGCTACTTGAGGTAGAAGGAGTCCGCGGTAGAAGCCTGATTCTATTATTATTCCATGGCGTCCCACTTCTATCTTTCTCGGTAACTCATCTGGATCTTCATATTTTACTTCCTTAGGCTTGGTTAAGACGCTGACTTCGAAGATTACATAGTCTAGCTCGTCCTCAGTGAGAGGCGCAAAGCGCGGGTCCTCTATTGCGGCCGCTATTGCTGCTTCTATAGTGGCTTCAACTAAGGGTTTGACTGGTTCCGGAAAACCGATGCATCCCCTCAATATGTGTTGTATTTCACTTTCTCTTTCAACTACTTTTTCTATGGTGACAAATACGCCTCCCGGCTCTCTCAGCTTGGCTGGAGTATCGGGCGGGGGTTCTATTCTATTAGCTGAATAAAGGAATTCCTCGACGGCCTTACGTGCTAGCTCTACTAGAAAACGTCCATCATCAAGTGTCAGCTTATCCATATCATCTTTAAAGATATAAAGCTACGAATTAAATGTGATGTCCCACTAGATATTATGCTCGTTTATTCTTTGTAAGAAAGCTAGCATCTTAATGTAATGTGATCCGGGCCAGTAAAACTTCCCGCATCTGGGGCAATATAAGATCACACTATATCGCTCTACTACGTAGTGTGGTGCATTTAGCTTCTCTGCCCTTGAAGGGTCTAAATGCTCAAGTTTAGTATTACATAGCGGGCACCTTGACTTGCGAAGATTTATTTCAAGTCTTATGTAGCCTAGACGGTTTAGCTTTAGTAGAGAGGCGGCTAAGTCTTCAGGCATATATATTGAATTTATTCCCATACCTTCCGCTCTATTCTTAAGATGCCTGTCTCTTGTTAAGAGAACAGCTTTAGAGAGACTTGCAATTTTTAAAAGATCATTGTCGGCTTCGTTTTTAGCGTAGTATGTGCTGTACCCTAGTATCCTCAGCCATTTAGCGAGTTTGCCTAACATGCCGTCTACAATGAAAGTGTACGTCATAGCCCCGAAATATTCACTAAATATTCTCGTAAGCTAAAATCGTCGTAAAATGACCTTAAGTAGGAGCCTCTAGTTATTACTAGGCACCCATACTTGCTTAATGTATCTACGATCTTCGTGCGAGTTATTTCGGAAGACTTTACTATGCACCCTGTTTCGTAGCTAAGTAAGGACAAGGGACACGTATAGAAGAAGTCATCTTCTCCCTCCTCTATTTTGGCGATAAAATGTGGAGATAGTATAATTGAAATTAAACTTCTCAGAGAAACGACGCCCTTTACTCTTCCGCGTGTCTGAACTAGTAAAAACGAGCCTTTGCGCCTCACAATTCTTTTTATAGCTCCGCCGATAGTTGTATTCGGCGCAACGATGGGCTCAAGAGCTTCTGGCAAATCTCCGCCTAGATGCCTTAACCTAAATTTGTGCTCAAATAATTTCAAAACATTTTTCGCTTCAATTACTCCGCTTATTCGTCCATTCTCCACGTATGCGACATACTTCTCCTCCTTTAAAGTTCCCATTAATGTCTTAACGTTTAAGCTGGACACCCTCTTGTACGCCCTTAATTTTGGCCGAGCATTAAGCAACTCGCGTAACGATCCACGACTCATAAGCTGTTCAGCGACATCATCGACGGTTATGAGAGTTTCCATTCTTCGAGAAACAAAGCGTACCGCAGGCTTACCGCTTTCAATAATTTTTTTTATAACATCCTTCAACGTGGCTTCTGCTTTAACTGTCTCTATAGGGGTTGCTATCTTCATATCAAACCCTCTTTCCCCAGCGTGAAATGTAGATTCCGCCCTTAGGAAGGCACATCAATATTTCCTCAGCCACTAATTTAACTCTAATTCCCTTTTTTCCGGCCGATTCTTTGAAATATCTTACCAGCTTTCTTATAACAAACTCTCTTCTAAGCCTTCCAGGCACTAGAATGGCCCAGAAATCGCACCGCTCCGAGACTACTGAGGGAGGGGCACAAATAAGCTCGCATCTATCGTCTTCGATTTTTAGACCGATGCTCCATTCCAGGGGGGTATTCCTCAAATAGTTTCGCTTCCCATACACCATAAAAGCTCCTCTGGAAAGGTATTCCCCGCTGGGAGCTTTTTTTGATACTTGACTACCATACACCCAATATACGTCGATCGATGCAAACCCCGCCTCCCACGCTCGAGAAAAGGCTGCTGCCAGCTGAGCTGCCTCGTGAATAGTCTTCTCTCCGGGGGTTTCTCCTTCAGTTTTTATGATAACTACTGGGCCTCCGTGAATGTCTGCATGCAGAAATATGTCTTGAGGCGAAAGGTACTTTCTCACCAGTGCCTCGTTTTGGCTTGCGTCTTTACCGCCTACTACGAGGAAGCCTTCGCTGGAGAAGAAATAACGAAAGGACGTATACCAGGCCCGCTTTTTCACGGCTTTGAAAACCTTTTTTGGATGTTCTTTTTTTCCTTGCTCTAGACGTTTTTTCATTACTTCTCTAGCCTTTTCGGCTTTCTCTTCAAGTTTTTTTGCTTTGCTAAAAATTTCGCTTGCCTGCTTGCCTATGCTTTCCTCCATTTTAATTTTAAATATTTGATCTTCAATTTTCACGGTTACTTCCTTCCTTAGTTCGTCTACTCCTATTATGGGATACTCCCCTGAAAGAGCCTCGATTATCTCTTCGGCCGAGGCTCCAGAGGTGCGTAATTCTATCGCCTTCATCCTCAAGTTTTCTAAATAGTCTATGTTTGAGAGAAGCGTAGCCCCTATTCTACGCAGGTCTGAGGCTTCATTTAGATAACTCTCAATCGTAGCCTTTATCTGTGAAGCTATCTTATCCTCTTCCTCTTTTAGACCTTCTTCAAATAGCCTGATAAAATATTCTCCTAGAGTGAGAGAGAAGTTTTCTTCGTTGACAATTTTCGCGCCAAGGCTTTCGAGTAAACGCGGTTTAAAAGGATATATGCCGAACACTTCATTACCTAAAATCGCTTTATAGCACCCTTTATTTTCGAATGATTCCTTTATTATGCCCTGTATATTCCGGAGAAGTTTGATGCATTCATCCTCTCCAAGCGTCTCAGCGTAGTTCAGGTCTATCCCGCTTCTATATAACGCCTCGGACGCTATCTCAGCTGGTATAGATAACTCTCGTATCAACCTTACTATGATGGGTCTTGACCGTCGCGCTATTTCTGTTAGCTTTAACAAGTCTTTTAGAGTAAATGAGAACATGTCTATTTTAGGCGGCGGTGGAGGGATGTAAGCTGTCCCACGCGTAGTGCTTCTATCCCTCATTTTTCTCTCGTTTATTGCGGCTACGATTGTTTTACTGCTAGCTATTACTATATTGCCTTCGCGCACCCCCTCATAGATTAGCGCGTCGTCGCCGAATTCTATTGCAATCACGCGGTCAAAGTTTAGCTGATACATCGCAGTTATAATACGGCCTTTCGCTACGCTCCTTATTTCTTTCAGCAAGGGAGATTCTTGCCCGTAAGTTGCTAGTCTCCCCTTATAGGGAAAGAGGCCGTGGGGAGGCCATAGGTAAATTGAGAATTCGTTGGATGCTAGGCGCAGCTCGTAAATGCCTTTGTTCGTATATACATTTTTTACTCTTGCTCCCTCAGCGTCTCTCCATAGGCTAGATAGGACCAAGTGATAGTCTAAAGTTGTCATGGACTTCTTTCTCTTCGGTGTCCATGCATGTGCTGCGTTGTTTCTCATGCCCAGCCTTATAAACGACTATTCCAAAATTATAAAGTATGTCTATGAAGATTATGCGGGAAAACGTTCACATCTTAGTGTCGATAGCCGCGGGTGCCTTATTGGGAGTAGTGAGAATAGACCCGAGAATAGGTATTAGCGTCCTCCTAGTGCTTATCTACCCGCTCTACAAGTTTTATTTCGAAGGAAAAACGTGGCGATGGCTTATAGAATATTTCGGCCTAGCCATAACGGCTTGGTCGATAGCCGCTTCTTTCGTAGCTTCCTAATCTGCCTCCAATACTCCGCCTTCAGTGATAGTGGCGCGGAATTCTCTGCCACAGCAAAATATTCGGAGGCTCTCTCTTTCTCTAATTGTCCATAGCCTTAATAGAGAAAAGAGTGAAAGATAAGGGTCGCCATAAGATCTATTTTTGTAGCCGTGAGAAGTAAAGACGAAGACAGACCGATTTTTGAGAGCCCATTCCACGGCCAAGGCAAGTATCGAATACATTATGCTTCGAAGCATGTAGGCTTCTTTCCTATTTTCGGCGCCGCGAAATAGCCAAGAAAGGCTGTCAACTATTAATAGTTTAGCTTTGCTTCCTCGAAGTACGCGTACCAGCTGTTTCCATTCACGCATCCTTACGTAGGTTGTTTTTTCTAGGGCTTGCTGCGGGTCCAGCCCCCTATACTCGGCCATCGCAGCGAGCCTCTCAGGCCTAAACCCGCCCTCCGTATCAACGTACACAGCCCCAGAGCCCAGGCCACCCTCCCCAGCAGGAAGCTGAACCATAACAGCAAGCTGATGACAAAGCTGACTCTTACCAGAACCAAAAGCGCCCACAAATCCTGTCAAGCTGCCCACTTCTACGCCGCCTCTCATCCCTCGATCGAGGCTTCTTATCCCAGTGGATATTTTTCCTAGATAATTAGGAAAGTTAGAGCCGTAGACAGATGCATGAAATTTAGGAGACCCTACACCAAATATCCTAGCTAGAGAATCTGGGATTATAATTTCAATGTCATCATTAATACGCATTACAGGTTACACTATTAAAAATTCTAAGATTAAAAGATTATTGTGAAAAAAATAATAGAATAAAAAAAATAAAAAAATTATTTTTTTAAATTTTTACTCTGGTTTTGCTGGTACTAGTGCTTTCGCTATGCGCTTGCGTCTCCAGACGCTGTACTCGTGGGCTAGTATGAAGAGCACTATGATTAGTATTATGATGAGCAGCAGTAGTCCGGTGAACTCGCTTATGCTGACCTCCCAGCCAGCTATAGTCATGAATATGTCTAGCTTCAGCTCTACAGTTGCCTCCTTGCCGCCAGTGACGGTTGCAGAAGCTGAAGCGGTCTTACCGCCCTTCTCGGCAGTCACGCTCCAGCTTCCTTCAACCAGTTCTACGCTGAATACTCCGCTGTCGTCGGTTGCGCCCTTGATGGTTATTGGTCCGCTCACGGTTACGTCGGCGCCAGCTATGCCCTGGCCGCGGCTTCCTACCACCTTGACTACTAGCTTACCTATCTTTGGTACTACTAGGTCCATTGACTTAGCTACATCACGCTCTTCGCTGTAGCCTACGCTCATGCCCTTCCAAGTCTTCACGTTAATGGTTATCTTTGCTGGCGTGAAGCTTGCGCCAGTGCTTGTGCCTAGTAGTACGTACGGTATTGTTATTACGCCCTCCTCGTTTGCAGTGTAGGTGCCTGCAGTGTCTACAGTTTCTACTGCTGCTCCGCTTACCTCAACTTCTGCGCCAGCCATTGGAGTGCCAAATGGAGTTGATAGCTTGAGGGTTATGTCCTTGGCTACTGCCAGTATTATCTGGCTTGGAGTGACTGCTATTTCTGGCATGTCCTGCCTAGCCTTGTGTACTCTTAGGGTCTTGGTCACGACCTCGGTATCTCCTATGTAGACGGTTACGGTGAACGGTCCTATCGGGGTCTGTGGCTTGTTCATTGGTGACTCGGGCTGTCTCCAGGTTGCCCAGGCAGGCTCAGTCTTGACTAGGGTGTCGCTATTCATTACCATCTTTACGGTTCCGTCGCTAGTTATTGCGCCGTTCTCCAGGGTTGTCATGGTTATTCTATGGTCTGGCCATATTATCTTGACCTTGAGCTTCTGGATCAGCTCAGGCGGCAGGTCGCTGCCATCCTGGCCGACCAGCCTGAAGGTTCCAGTATAGACGTAGGTCTGCAGCGTGCCTCCTTCTCCAGGAGCGTAGTAGCGCTCACCCCATGTTGGGTCTTCCTTGCTGGTGTAAATGTCTGTCCACTTCTCGATTGCACCAGCCTGCTTCAGCAGGTAGCTGTCTAACCAGTAGACGACAACTTCGTACTTGGGCGTGCCTATGAAGGTCACGCCGGTCGGCCTCGTGTATATTATGCTGCTGGGCACGTATAGTATTACGCTGCCGTTCTCGAAGGTGAAGGCCATTGCGCTTGGCAGGTTTATGGCTGCCGGGTTGTCGCCGCTGCTGTCGGTCACGTAGCGCAGCCATGCGGTTACGAGCTGGTTCTTTAGCGGCTGTCCGCTCCAGTCCTCAACGGTGAACTTGATAGCATCCCATATCATCTCTACACAGTATTCATCACTGTTGTGGTCCTCTGTGAAGTTGATGTAGACGTATAATGCAAATTGCTTTAGTACCTTGTCTACGAACTCCTTCGGGGTCATTCCAGCGAGTTCAGCGTACGGCTTGACTAGGTCTTCGTAGTTGTACCATGTCTCGAGCATGTACTCTATATATGCGACGTCGTTTATTGTAGTGCTTCCAGCGTATGGCACGTCGAACTTGTATGCTACTTCGTCTACTGCGAGTGGCAGCGACGTGCCATCTGGCAGGGTTGTGGTTCCGGAGGTTACTGGCTTGAATACTGCTTTGCCGTTCTCATCAGTGTATTCTGGTCCCCATTCAATGCTACCCTCAACGTAGCCTAACGCGGTGGTGTTTACTGGCTGGTTTGCTAGTGGTATTAGTTCGTCGCGTAGGTCTGGGCCGTATACTTCGACACAGTAGAGGTCCATTGCGAGTGTGTGTATTACTTTGGCTACTCCGCTCCAGTAGGTTACGTTCCACCAGTCGCCGAGCCAGTAGTCGTTGTCTCCGTAGAACGGTCCTATCCAGTTGCCCTCGTATAGCTTGTACCACTCAGCGTAGAATACTCTGTTACCATCATCGTCAGCAGTCCACCATTCAACGAATGGTTCGGTGTAGTTCCAGTTTACTACGTAGCCAAATATGTGGTGATATATGCTCTTGCCTAGCGAGTTACTTATCCAAACGCAGAACTCATAGTTGTGCGGTGTGTCTGGCACGCTTGGGCTGCTCCATTCACTGCCTGCAAGTATGTAAGCATATGGTATGCTTGCTCCGAATTTAATGTCTAAATACTTGAACGGATCGGGTCCAGCCCACAGCGTCTCCGTCCAGTAGCTTCCATCTCTAGTTGGTAGCCATACTGGTACTCTGATCCTAATTACGCCGTCTCCATCTTCATCTACAGCGTTCCAGGCGTAGCTTGTTACGTTGCCATCGTTGCTGTTCCTAGCCCAGTAGCTGAACCTGTCGGCTATGTCGGTTAAGTTGACATACATCTTAGCGAAGGAGCTTGCTTCTTTGGCGAAGGTGGTTATGTTGATTACGTCGTTTCTGATTAGGGTTAGGTTGAGGTGCGGTACTATGTGGTCTCCGGCGTTGCTTAGCGTGTATACTTCTAGTGTCTGCTCCCAGGTTATGAATTCTAGCTTGGTGTCGTAGCGCTCGCCTCCGCTTGTCCAGTTCTTGCTTCCGGTGAAGCGGAGTATCGGGTGAGCTATGTCACCATCCTCTTCAGCCCACGTGTAGTTGAGCTTGCTCCAGCCGGTCAGCGTCCAGGTCTCGTAGGTTGACTCGTTGAAGAATACTACTCCGCTCTCGTATGGCCTGGGTAGGGTTATTGAGTAGTTGTATACTAGTACTCCTCCGTCCCATACAACTACGTGGAATCTAGCGCCAGCAACAAACAGGTGTGGATACTTGTCCTTGTCTCCTTCACCGTTTATCCACCTATTAGTCTGGCTGCTGCTCACGACGAACTTTGCCTCCTCGCTTGCAGCTACCATTCCTGGCCTCAGGGCGTTGAAGTCGTCGTCGTACTCGCTTGCGGTTGCGTTGATTATTCTAAAGTCTACAGTTATGTTCGGGTAGCAGTAGCATGGTAATTGAGTGCAGTATAGCCACAGCGGCCACTCGTCGCCGTAGGTTGTGTCGTTGAAGGCGAATATTACCGGGTAGTCTCCTACGTCGGTTTCGAGTGTGGTTAGTATGTTGCCCTCGTGGTCAGTTGCAATAGCTGTGAAGCTGTAGATCCATGCCGGGAACACGCCGTCAACGACGCATGCAACGTTCTTCTTTAGATAGTCAATTACGCTGTAGTTCATTACGAGTAGGCCGGCATCCTGCGGCCTAATGTACGGCGTGTATTCACTTGTCCATGCAGCTAGGAAGACGTCATAGACATGACCTACATCTTCTGCTGGCACCATAGGTATCTTTTCGAAGACTACTTGTCCTGTGCAGTTGGTGAGCTTAGCGGGCTCCTCCCATGCGAGCTTGCCGTCCTTGTATATCTGTAGCTTTACGCTTATGTTGAGCAGCATTTCTGGAACGTCCCACTGTGTTATCTGCGGAACAAAGTCGCCGACCGGGAACACGAATACTGGCGCATGCCATATGTTGCCAGTGAGTTCCACGGTCTTAGTCTCGTTTACTGGGTCTAGGATCATGCCCTTGAAGTATAGGCGCAGAGTGAAGATGCCTCCAGGCACCTTGCCTAGGTTAAGTGTGCCTTCATAGTCGATGCCGCTTGCAGGAAGTACCACGGTCTTCTCAGTACCCGTAAAGTCGGTGACCTTGTAAGTCAGCAGAGCAAGTATGTCCGGATAGTCGGCTGGTGTCAGCGGTCTACCGCAAAGGTCTACAAGAAGTACCTTGAGTTCGTAGACTTTCGCGAAGAGAACCTTCTTGGTGGTTGTGCAACTGCCTTCTGGGAACCATCTACCTCTGGCAAAGCCCCAACCTGGTCCCCATCTTTTCTCTACTATTGCGGTTAGGTTTACCTGTAGCTCGTTATCGTCGGGTGTTACTTCTACTGCTGGTGCCTCGCCTGGGAACCCTGTCGCTCCAGCGCTTGGCAGGCTCCAGAATACCCTGAAGGTGTACGTGAAGTTTGTACCTGTTGTCCTTAGCTGGAACGGAACTGGGAGCAAGCCATCTGGGAATAGTATAGCGTCGCGGTCGACAACTGGTTCTCCGCTTAGAGTACTGCCTCCCTCATATACTTCATATGGAGGCAGTGCTATATATCCGCCGTCGTCGCTAATGGTGTTTATTGGGTCCATCTGTACTGCCTGTATAATGACGAAAGCGCCGTCCAGTGGCTGCGGGACTGGCTCGCTATCCTTAAGTATCACCTCGGCTGGCACCTGGCTTGTTATAGCGTAGATTGCGACGAACGTGAAGTTCGGTTCTCCGCTTACCTTAGTTACATCGCTTAGTGCTGCTGCTATTGGATATCCTAGGTCGTCCTTGAAGTATATTGTTGATGTTGATAGAAGTAGTTGGGTAGTGTTGAAGTTCATTGTAAATATCTGTATTCCCAGCTCCTCAACCGTTAGGGTTACATTATCTCCGAAGAGTCTAGTAATGTCGGGTATCCAAAGGAATACTTTGTTCTCAGTGCCCTGGTCGCCCCATGGAGCGAAGCCGTGGTCTGGTATGTATCCTGGACTGCTATCGCCTATTGCTTCGCCGCTCCTGATGAGGTAGCGGCCCCACTGGATAAAGCCCTTTACTGGCGGCCAGTCTCCAATATACTTGGGGTCACCGCATATGTCGTATAGGCTCACGTTGACTAGAAGCGTGTAGGCATGGTCAGCGAAAGTCCAGTTCCAGGCTCCAGGAAAGACGGGAACGACTGGCGGTTTATAGACCCCGCCTAGGTCCTTAATAGTATCCCACCAGCTGAACATTGCTTTGCCGTCACTAGCTGGGTCGTTCTGAGCATAGTATGTCAGGTTCCATTCTACTTCCCAGTTAGCAGCTCTATTTGGTGTGTGTATGAGGTCGGTTTCATTTAGGTGTATGTCGTTCCAAGCATACGTACTAACCTTATAGGTAAATTCTAGTAGTGCATCGCCCACCTTAATGTTTAAGGTTTCTCCTGGATTCTTGTACAGTTTCCAGTATACTTCCTTTCTTAGCGTGACGTTGTGTAGAGCATCTATGTGGAAGCATCCTTCTAGTCCTGTTGGGGATATTTCTACCCAGGTGTCTGAAATGTTAAATGTTCTCTTTGCTGTTGCATTTAGCGTGCCATCGCCGACTGCATCTATCTCCCATAGGAGTTCGTCAAGGGTGTCTCCCCAATATACCTTGAAGTGTGCTATGTCTTTTTCGCCACTTTCCGGTATCTCAAAGTAAAGTGTATAGTTGAAGGTGAAGGGGTCTTGGATGTTCGTTACTGCCGTGAAGTTTAGGCGCCACCAGTGCCAGCTGGTTACAGTCTCATTATAGTAACTCTCTAGCTGCGATGCCGTGATGCCTGCGGAATTTATATCGTCGCTCCAGTTGAAGAGCATCCATCTATTATATGCTTTTAGTAGTATTGTAACGTTATAAGTTCCAGCTGTTGGAGCTGTAATCCAGTCTACTACCTTAGTTTTATTTACTAATGTTAACGTATAGTTTCCATCGTCTGTTGTGGGTCCTTTGTAGTATGCGATTAGACAGTTCTGTGACTCGTTCCATACCATTATAAGTACTTCATCGACTTCTGGGTAGTTAACACTGTTAATTGCCAATCCATCGAGGTCTTCTAGTTTTATCCACCATCCATGTACGTGTGGAGATGGGAATGATGTAGCAGCTGCATTTGGTGCTGCGAATATTGCCAGTGTTGCGAGAGCCAGTAAAGTTGCCACTAATAGGTATTTTCTATTATTCATACTTTTTCAACCACCCCATTTCGGGGTTTCGAGGTATGGACGGCGTTAGGGTTAATAACTGTGTTTTTGCTCTAAAAATTAGAATTGAAAAAAGATTTTCCAAAAATGAACTTTAAGCTTAAAATTTTATGAGAAAACGGTAGGGCGGTTAAAGAATGAGTGGAGAGCTAGAAGAAGGCGTCTTAGAATATGATAGTGTAGTTGAAGCTTACGACGAACTTTATGGAGAAGAACAGAAATCCAAATACTTAGTTGCTTTAAACTATGTGGGAGGATTCTTCCGAGTTGTTTTAGATTTAGGGTGTGGAACGGGTCTCTTGTCGAAATATGTTAAGTGTGAGTTTATGGTGGGCATCGACCCCTCCCTCCTTATGCTGAAGAAGGCGAAGGCTAGGGGGGTAGACGTGGTGCAAGGAGTTGGAGAACAGCTCCCTTTTAGGTCTCAAGCATTTGATGCAGTTTTTCTTTTCACAGTTGTCCATGAGGACCTCTCCATAATTAACGAGGCGATACGTGTTTCTAGAAACGTTGTCGTCGTAACGCTCTTGAAGAAGCTCGAATACATGTTAAATACTATCAGAAGCTATTTGTCAGCCGACTTCAACCGTGTTTCTAAAGTCGAGATAATAAATAGGGATCGTCTAAAAGACTTTATATTTATAGCGTGGCTAGAATAGCTATTCTATATGGTAACTAAACCAATAATGTGAAAAATATGCGAGAAAAGAAAGGATGTTTAAAGGAAGGTCTTGAACAAATAAAAAGTGCAATAATAGAGAAGAGAGTTGTGGTCTTCGCTGCTGACTGCGAGGTTTTCTATGAAGGCCGCGGCATGTCCAGGCTGGGGCGTGGCGAGCGGCTTATAATGTGCAAGCCTGACGGGGTTGTCTTAATTCATCGCCCAACCGGTTATGAACCTGTCAACTGGCAACCGCCGGGCACAATAATCTCGGTGAGCATGAAAAAAGATTACGGATTAATGCGGGTGGTTAGACAGCGTCCAAGAGAAGTACTAGAAATAAAAATATACGATGTAAAAGGCGTTGCTGCATGGAAGCTTAGAGATACAGCTGTTTTCGTAGAGGGCGGAAGCGAGAGGGATATGCAAGAAGCTGTATTACAAAAGCCCGAGCTAATCGAGCCGGGATTAAAAATACTAACAACGGAGTACCCGGTTGGCTCGGGCTTTGTAGATGTTCTGGCAGAAGACTCAAAGGGAAGGCTAACAATAATCGAGTTGAAGAGAAAGAAAGCTTCACTGGAAGCCGTTTTACAGTTAAAGAGATATGTTGAATCAATGAAGAAAATGACTGGCCGCTCTGATGTGCGCGGCGTTCTCGCAGCCCCCTCGATCTCTCCCGAAGCCTACAAAGCGTTAAGAAGGTTAGACCTTGAATTTAAGGAACTAAAACCTGAGGAATGCTTAAAAATAGTTAAAGCTAATAAGGCAAATAGACTAGCAGTCTAGAATTTTCTCAAGCAACTCTTTAAGAGGATGAAGAGTGGGACTTTTGATAACGTAATCCGCTTGTTCCTCTACCCGTCGGTTAGCGGGGTTAAACGCCACGGAAATTCCAGCAACTCTGAACATTGAAATATCAACCTCGCTGTCTCCTACCGCTATCGTGTTCTCCAGTTCTACGCCCAAGCTTCGGGCTAGTTGACGCAGCACCTCTCCCTTGTTATTATATTCTACTAGGACCTCTACTCCTCCCGTAAATACACCGTCACGAAAGACCAGCCTATTTGAAACGCATTCATCGATGCCCAACTTTCTGCAAACATGGTTTGTTACAATGTCTAAGCCAGCGCTTATGGCCGCCGTTTTTATGCCCCTAGCTTTCAGATTGGATATTAACTCGCTGGCACCGTCTCTAAGCCTTATTCTCGTTACTATCTCCTTCAGCCTTTTCTCGCTAACTCCCTTCCAAAGGCTCGCGTCTAGAAGCGCCCACTGCTCATAAGTTATTTCTCCCCGTCTATACATCTCCCTATACCTCGAGGCTTCTGCCGTTGTGCCTAAATGCGTGTGAATGAACTGCCATACGCTATCTACAGTCGTTAGAACTCCGTCAACGTCGAAAACTACAGCCTCTACTTTACGCATCAAAGAAATATTTTCCGACCAACAATATTAAGATGGTGAGTTCGACGCTCACAATATTGGCGTCTTCGGACATTCATGCTCCAAAATTTTTACCTCAATTCAGGAAGGCATTGGCAGGCGCTGCAGCGTTAAATCCTGACCTCTTTATCCTTGCCGGCGATGTCGTCGAGAAGGGGAAAGCGGAGTTCTGCCGCTACGTCAGCGCAGCCATCAAGGAGAGATTTAATGTGGAAATAGTGGGCGTTTATGGAAACGAGGAGTACGATGAAATCTGGCCCAACCTACAAAACTGCGGCATAAAGTGGCTTAACGATCAACTGCTGCTTCTCAAACTAAAGGACGTAAAGCTGGCAATCGTCGGCACGAGAGGCGTGTTGGACCGCCCTACACCTTGGCAAGAGAGAAACATACCAAATATAGCCCAAATATACGCACAGCGTCTCAAAAAATTAGACACAATACTCTCAGAAGCTAGGCGCGCGGCCGACACAGTTATGCTAGTTACCCATTACCCTCCCCTCTGCGACACATTTAAAGGAGAAGACACACGTTTCGCCTCGAGAATGGCGTCCAAGCGCCTGCTGAAAATTGTTTTCAAAAACGGAGTAGACATCGTGGTTCACGGGCACCTCCACAAAAGCAAGGTGCACTTTGACACAAAAAACAGCACAAAAATATACAATGTAGCTCTTCCAGCGGTCGGCAAAATAGTTAAAATAGAAATTCGCAAGCAAGGGCTTTTACAGTTTATGTAGGGGTCCGAATTCGAAGGCTTATTCACTTATCTTTTGCGAGCTGCTTCGTCATCCCCTCCTAAAATATTTGCATGGGTGGTTTTCTTTTTTGCGATAACGCTCTTACCCCTTTTTGAATAGGGGTTTCCCTCACCCCCGCCAGGGTTTCCGAACGGGGTCATGGGGCTCGCCCGGAAGGCCCCATGACCCCGACATCCCGTCCACGGCCTGCGGCCTCGCCCATGGGTTGTAAGGAGCTATATATTTTTGTTTCATGGCTTTAGGCTTTTTACATCTTGCCAACTCTAAGGCGTGCTGAAGATCTCTGGCCCTTGTCAATGCTTCTCTAGGTATTGCTACTGGTACTATTGGCTTACTTGGCGTTCTACCCCCTCCCTTCTTCTCACCCCCTACAGGACAGGCTACAGTTCTGTTGTCATCGTATTCTAGTTTGCAGTTGGCGGTGGGTACAGTTTACTCGTATCCTTAGGGCTCGCGCGTACGACGGGGACGCCGTAGAGCACGGCGTACTCCTCTACAAGTCCGAGTGCTCCCAGAAAGCACGCCCTAATAATGCGAAACCTTAACTCCCTGTTCTTAATTCGGCTCAGCATGTTCCATGCCGCTTTTTAAAGTCAGGTCCTCTATCGTGATTCCGTAACCTCGCCTCAGCGCCTCGCCAACAATGAGCCGCGCGAGCTTGTGCCTCTAGTCCTTCTTTCTCTATTTTTCGCGGAGCCTCTTCATCCTCTTCCTGACTGACCTGTTCCCACTCCCGTACATCTTGTCGTAGAAAGCTTGAATTCTCCTCCGGCGATAAAAATAGCCTTTAATAGTCGAGGAAAACCCGGTTTTGAGCAGGTATACTTTCCCCCTCCAGTAGCACAGCAATAGAGTTCTTGTTGACGTCTATACTTAGCCAGCTCACAGGCTTGTAGGGCTTTGGCCTAGCCTTCTCGAAGGAGAAGTATAGCAGAACCTTACCCTTCGTAACCTTGAACCGTAGCTCTTTACACAGGCTCCACTCGGGGGTCGTTGTAATAGCGGAGGAACTGTTTGTTAACATTAAACCCTCCTCTGACATACTCGCACTGAGCACTTTGATGTGCTCGCACCGCAACCTCCACCTCCGTGAAGCCATCGAGCTGTACCAAGCAGCTAGCTGCAATATAAAAAACATGCATTTCTAAAAAAGCGCGCGATAATTTAAAATGATAAGCCCCGAAGCTTTCTATGAGTAAATGTCGGTTAGGTTTTCCGTGGAGGCGTTTAAGAAGCTGGACAGGTTTGATTTCAAGATTCTCAACGCCATAGAGCGGGGAATGAGCGCCTACATGTACGTGCCCGTAGAAGTCATCTCAAGCCTTTCAAGATTGGACGTTGACTTCGTAATGCGAAGACTAAAAAAACTAAATACGCTTGGCGTAGTCAACAGGCGGCTCGGAGCGCACACGGGATACATCCTCACCAGCAGGGGCTACGACTGCCTAGCGTTCAACGCCTTAGTAAAGCGCGGAACCCTCGAGTCAATATCCGCAACACCCATAGGCATGGGAAAGGAGGCAGACGTCTACGTCGGCATCACACCTGCAGGTAAAAAGGTTGCAGTAAAGTTTCACCGCGCGGGCAGAACAAGCTTTAGGGGAATCAGGGTTAAGAGAGCCTACGCGGGCGAAAGAAGTCACGTCTCATGGCTATATTTATCAAGGCTCGCCGCAAAAAACGAGTACCAAGCATTACAGATGCTTTCAAGAGAGGGGGTGTCGGTGCCAAAGCCCATAGACTGGACAAGGCATATAGTAGTTACGGAGTTTATTGAGGCTGTGGAGCTAAGTCGGGTTCCTAAGCTGAACCACCCGGATACAGTGCTCGAAAAAATTATACAAAATATAAAAAAGGCGTATAGAGTCGGAGTCGTTCATGGGGACTTAAGCGAGTACAACATACTTGTGCGCGAAAACGATGAACCAGTTATATTTGATTGGCCCCAATGGGTCCCCTCAAACCATCCTAGCGCCTTAATTCTTCTCCGCCGCGACTTCAGGAACATATTAAAGTTTTTTAAAAGGAAATACGGGTTAAATATCAAGGTTGAAGCTTGCTTGGAAAAATTAGTAAGCGAGATCGCGGGGGAGCGCGAATCGACCTAAAAAAAGAGCCAATCCTAGGAATAGACATATTGCCTGGCTCCTCGGCAGACAATGGAAAATACGCGGGAGTATTGCTTCTAAATAATAGGGTAAAGGCGCGCTTCCCTGAAATAACCAAACGAAACATTATAGAAATTGTGAAAAAGTGGCGGGTAAAAGTGCTAGCCCTAGACGATCTCAGCGAGATAGCTCCATCAATAGACTCATTGAAGACTTTTCTCGCAGAATTCGAGGAACCCCCCAAAATAGTAGAAATAACCATGATATACGGCCGACGAATACCACTGGCCGTAATCGCCCGCACACTAAATATGGCTAGCGGACATCCCTCCCCTCTGATCACAGCAGAAATAGCCGCAAAGCTCGCAGCGATGAAAGTAGGCTCGGAAGTTAAAATCTTCGAAAACGAAACGAAAATAATGATCAGAAAAGCTAAAACTCCAGTACAAGGCGGAATGAGCAGAGAAAGATATAGAAGAAACGTAGAACTAGCCGTACTCAGAAAAACTAAAGAAATAAGGCAAAAGCTAAAACTAAGAGGCTTAGATTTCGACCTTTTCGTAGAGCGCGGCGAGGTCGGCCTCAAAGGCAGCGTATTTTTAGTCTACGCGCCACCCGACAAGCTTAGAGGAATAGTTAAGAAAAGAAGGGGACTTGGATACATTATCAAACTTGAGCCAGTAATAAAAGAGAAAATAGAGTACGTACCGCTGGGCTCAAAGCCAAAGGTTGCCCCTCCCCCCAACAGACCTCTAATTCTAGGAGTTGACCCCGGTCTTTGGACAGGAATAGCACTAGTTGACCTATCAGGAAAACCAGTAATGATAATGTCTAAAAGGTGGCTTGGCAGAGCTAGAATAATAAGAGAAGTGTCCAAATACGGAAGAGTGGTCCTCGTAGCCACAGATGTGAACCCTCCTCCATCCTTTGTTAAGAAGCTAGCCGCATCCTTAGCTGCTCCCCTCTATACGCCGCCTAGATCCTTGACCATCGAAGAAAAACGCGAACTTTCACAAGACATGGCGGAAGTAAAGCTAAGAGACGCGCACCAAAGAGACGCGTTAGCTGCAGCCCTTAAAGCCTACAAAACCTTCAGCAACAAGTTCGATCAAATAGCCTCAGAAATAAGAAAACTTGGGCTACAGATCCCGATTGACGAAGCAAAAGTTCTCGTAATGCGCGGGCGCAGCATTGCCGATGCACTCCAAGAACTCTCAAAGCGATACATACTCGGCGAAAAAACCTTAGCTGTTAAAAAAGAAATTTCCGAACCTAAGGTAGCACTGCCTCAATCCATAAAGGATTATATAGACAGCCTTGAACGCAAAATAGTCGAGATGGAAAACTATGCTTTGATTCTCGAATCGGAGAACCGTGAACTAAGAGATAAAATAGCTAAACTCGAACAAACTGTTCAGAAGCTGAATAACCTTCAAAGCTTAGCCATAAAAAAGGATAAAGCAGTAGTTACTCTACAACGCCAGATCCAGGTTCTACGTGAACAAAACCAACGCCTACAAGAAAAACTCGAAAATACCTCACTACTGCTGGAAGAATACGAGGACCTAATAAAGGAAATACTCACTGGAAAAATAGTTTGGGGCACAATACTCGAAAAACTCGAAGACTACATAGAGATGGATCCTCCCCCGTCCCTCATCTTGCTCAGGAAAACATCAAACACAACTCCTAGTCTCGTAGAAGAAGCCGCAAAACGCGGAATCGAGGCTGTTCTAGTTACAAGGCGCGACAAGAGATTTAAAGAATTACTGGCAAACTACGGCATACCAGTACTACACTGCGACGATTTAAGCCTGAAATACGTTGTCAACTACTTCTTCGTTCCGAGAGAGCAGCTCCTAAAGAAGATTAGAGAGGAAACCGCCATAAAAGGCGAAAGCGAAGAAGAAATAAGGAAAAAGATACAGATGCTCTTCGAAGCCTATAGAAAGGAAAGAAAAAGAATGCTCAGCAAACTGGGGGCGGATTATCGCCAATAAACTCGTGCTTAAGCTCATCTATCCTGTCTAACTCTTCAGCCACTATTGCTTCAGCCTCCTTCCTTATAGCGCCGAACCGCTCATCGTCTTCAACAATCATGTTTACGCTGGCTATCTGGGGCTCATTAATAGGATAGCCTATCTTGCTAAGCAACTCAACATATACCTCGACAACTCCAGGTAGCTGTGCGATTCTATCGGCAGCTTTTTGAGCAACAATATTGTATATCTTGCCAACGTGAGAAACCGGGTTTTTACCCGCAGCGGCCTCCAGTGACATAGGCCTGAACGGAGTTATAAGTCCATTAATGCGGTTTCCTCTACCCGTGGCTCCATCATCGCCGTGCTCAGCAGAAGTGCCAGTAATCACGAGATAAACGCCGCCAGCGCCAGCCTCATAGTTATCTGCCGTATTAACCAATACCTCTATATTGCGCTCCGTGTATTTCCTCGCCACCCCTAGGGCGATTTCCCTTATTTTCTCCTTAACGTCCTGATATTCTTCAACGCATGAAACCTCCTGCGCCATTATAGCTGTAGCAACAGTTAACCGTATATTATCTTTAACACGTAGACCCATAACCTTAATATCCTCACCGATCGCGGGAATCTTCATTCTCTGGCGATAAAGCTCTTCCTCAACCTCTCTCACTATGCGTTCGGTTTCTGAAAGCGGCGCGAACCCCACGCCCACGGAGGTATCGTTAGCAGGAGGATACTTTACTCTATTCTCGACGAGACGCCTTAGGTCCGCCGATCCCTGACCTATGCGGTAGTCAATAATGACGTGCTCATCAACGTTAAAGTACTCTTCTCTGAAAGTATTTCTAAGCCAATTCCGCGCCGCCCGGAGAATTATAGGACCTATGGGAATCTTTACTTTTGATCCGTCTTCCCTTTCAACTTCCACCGTAGCCCTGCCAGCAACCAAAATATAGATAGGCTGTATCATTACTCCTCCGCCAAAACCTCTTGAAACTTGACCGCCAACCACCAAAACTTTATCAACATTATGATGCAAGATCTCGCCGAACTCTTCTCTGTAATATCTGCTTAGCTCCCTGCTAACTGCCTCTGCAATCGAGTCGGCCATGTAGTCGGGGTGCCCATGACCTTTACGTTCAACCAGCTCTACCTCGCGCTCATTAACGGGGATACTATCCACTTTAGACACAATAATGTTCTTACCCATAGCTATCAGGCAAATTATTCAATATGGTATTTAAAGCATTGGATTATTTATTACTCCCACTCATCTTTTAGTTAATCCTTTACTCGCCGCCCTCAAAAGATACCTTATCAGGCTCCACGGAGATATAGAGAATGTTGTTGCCCCGTATAAGTATCCTTCCATAGTTAGCTATTGGCTCATTAGCGCTTGAAACCTGCATAGCCTCGTTCAAAATAAGGTTCATAGAAATGTCGCTGCGCTCAAGCCACCCAACGTACTCCGTCCCATCCTTAAGCTTGACGAAAATCCTGCTCTCAACGCTCTTCTGAAGCAGCTTAAGCGGAAGCTCGTTCCTAGCCCTCTGCATCTATTCAACCTCCAAAAGCCATTATTTGCTCTCCATCCACCTTATAATACTTTCCTCGATTTGATACTTATTTACATTCCGTTCTAGCTGTCCACTACAAATCTCCTTAACCAATTATAATGAAAAACATTCCCTCAATCTAGCTATTACCCAGAAGCTAGGATAGGATCGCCTTCACGCCTTTAAGAACTCTAAAAGCTTAAAAACCTCATCCATCTAAGCCTAATTTGCCTGCCATCACCGCCACAGACACAAGCAGAACTGCAGAAAATTGAGTTTAATTATTACCAAAGATAAAGTGATCGTTGAATCAGATGCGCTCTACAAATTCGCATCCGAAATAGGCTTTAGAGAAGGTAAGCGCAGGAAAAGGTTGGCAGCACTGCTCGAAGCCTTCAAACACCCACCAAAAGAAAGACACAAAATCTATCGCAAAATACTAAACACCCCTCCCATACTCCACCTTTTTATAGAAAAAAAGAAATAATAGTGGGGTCCGGGCCGGGACTCGAACCCGGGACCTGCGGCTTTCCCCTGCGCGGCGACTCGCCGGGCATCCACAGGCCGCCGCGCTGCCAGCTGCGCTACCCGGACCTTCACTTTTAGAAAGAATAAAGGGTTATATAATTTGTTTTTGCTGGTAATGCGCAAGCATCGAGTTTGAGGGGCGGCCAATGTACAGTGAAGGCTTCCGTAAGGGCTATAAAATGATTTTCTCGTTCCCCAGTCTGAAAATAACAATAGCTGAACTACTAGTAGCGCTGGCTTTTTTAGCAATAGTTTCATACGCTAAGCACCTTAATATAGAGGGATTCAGATATCTCACTGCGCTTTTTGTCTTATTTTTTATAATGCGTCTCGCCGACCCCGCCCTCTTCACGCTTCGCCGGTCCCTCAGCCTGATGCCGCCCGCGCTGTTGCTATGGACTTTAATTGCTATTATAAGTAGACCTGAAAACTCGGTCCTCATTTCACTTTTTGCTTTAATGTACTATGCTGCGATACGCGCTATGAAAAGCGGACGTCGAGCAATACTTACCTTTCTATCGGTGGTTATAGCGGACTCCCTTCCTTTTATAGGAGCCGCTTTCTGGCTTATTGGCGCATTAATTTTCGAAGCAACACTCTATATAGTCGAGAAAAGAGGCACTAAAATAGGTATTGATGCAATAGAGAGCTTCAGAGGTTTTGCAGAGTATATTTTGACAAGAGAGAAAAGAGGCATAGAAGAAACCCTAGTCAAGCTTTCAAGCAAAAAAAGGCTATATCTAGACGCATACACGTTCTATGACTGCGAAAAAAAGCCTGTAGGTAGTATAGTCATTCTATACATCCATCCAGGGCCCTTTAGAGACTTGGGTAGCAGCGCTCTACCCTCAATATTACTAGACCAAGCTAGAAAAAGAGGCTATAACTTGATAGTGTTTCACGGTCCCTCAACTCATGGAGAGGATCTCGCGCAGTCAGCTGTGGTTAAAAAGGTTGTTAATACAATCCTTTCGTGGCTAAACAACCCAAACAACATCAAAGGAATGTCTGCACAACCTCCCCGCACTATAAAAGGCAAATATTGCTGCGTACACACAATACTTCTAGGAAACCCAATAATTATGCTTGAACACGTCGAAAAAGGCGAAGATTTCCCCTTCGAAACGGTTAAAGCTATATGGCAACGCTATCCCAATGCCTCCGTCATAGACCTGCATAACTCGCTAGGCGATGAACTGGGCAATCCGAAATGCGCGGAAACTCTTCAAAACGTGCCCCCTAACAGCGAGATAAAGACCGAGACAAAATGCAGATTAGCTGTAATTTCTAAACCGTCAAGTTTGAGTCCTGAAGAAGTTGGTCCGGGCGGAGTCGCTGCACTCTACGCCGAAATAAACGGAGCAAGCTTTTACGCCCTAATTTTCGACGGCAACAACGCGGTTCCAGGCCTCAGAGAATACCTTCAAAACGAACTAAGAAAACGCGGATTTCCAAAGGGAGTCGTCGGAACAACCGACACTCACCTGATGAGCGGAATGAAGCCGGGCGTAGATTACACACCTCTGGGCGGAAAAACGGCTTGGACCAGAATCCTAGAAGAATCACTTAACGTTCTAAATCAAGCAAAAAGAGCTGCAAGAAGTATATTATTTTACTCATACAGGAGATTCGAAATAGACGCATTAGCATTGGATGAAGATAAACTAAAAGAACTCTCAAAAATAACTGAAAAAAACGTAAGAGATGTTACGGCAGCCCTAGCGCTGGCGTTCTCCCTGCCCCTGCTCTACCTGATCCTCAAGCTCCTCCTGAACCCTTAGCATCGCCTTAATCCGAGCCCACTGCTCATCTATCTGCCTTTGCAGAACCTTTAGATCTTCCTCTGAAAGGTGCCTGTATCTCCCCTGCAACTCTAAATATTCTTTCAAAGGTCGCCTGCGTGCTGGATCAAGTAGGTTCGTGCTTGGATTATTAAGCCTTAACCTGCCATGCTCGATCTCTAGAAGAGGCCAAAATCCCGTCATTACAGCTAGTCTCGCAATTTTAACTGTGAGACGCGGGTCGTACCGCCAGCCCGTAGGGCACGGAGCTAATATGTGAATGTACTTAAATCCTCTAATTTTCTGGGCTTTTGCAACTTTGTTAACTAAGTCTTTAGGAAAGGCGGGCGAGGCTGTTGCAACGTAAGGTATATTGTGTGCAGCCATTATGAATGGAAGATCTTTTTTACGCCCTTTGTTGCCTAACGGAGTCGTAGTTGTCCAAGCGCCATAGGGGGTTGCGCCTGATCTCTGAATTCCAGTGTTCATATAGGCTTCATTGTCATAACATATGTACGTTACATTGTGATTCCTCTCAGCTGCTCCGCTAAGCCCCTGAAGCCCTATATCAACTGTTCCTCCATCTCCAGCCCATACTACAACGTTAGCTTCAATACCCTGCGCCTCAAGCCCCTCAACAAGTCCTGACGCTGTTGCGGCAGACGCGGCAAACGCGATATGATAAACTGGAACTTTAAACGCTGATTTCGGATAGGCGCCAGCTATTATCGAGCTGCATGAAGCAGGAATAACGAGAACAGTTCTCGGACCTAGAGCCTTCAAAACATACCTTAATGCAAGCGCTGGGCCGCATCCTGCGCACGCCGCGTTTCCCTTAAGCAAGTACTCCTCACGGGGAAACTGCTCAAGCAAGCTCAACCTCTACACCCCCAAGCCTTTCAGAAAAATCTTCTCAAAATACTCGGGCGAAAGATCGCTTCCTCCCAAGCCGCCTGTAACGCTAATTACTGGAGTGTCAACCCCTTCTTCGTGAAGTACTGAGCGAACCTCGGTTGCAAGAACACCTCCAAAGCCGAGAGAGTAAGACCTGTCAAACACAATAACCTTCGATGCTCTTCTAGCAATTTTTTCCACTTCATTCCGCGGAAAAGGCCTTATAGACCTGATCCGAGCCACTCCAACATGTAGCCCTTTCCTCCGCAGTTCCCCCGCTGCGTGGATGGCGTCTCCCGCCGCAGCCCCCATTATGAACATCACGGCGTCAGCATCTTCGCAAAAAACCTCTTCTACTAAACCGTAGCGCTCGCGTCCAGTAGCTTCATAGTATCTTCTTTCTATGTTGCTGTAGACTTCGCCTGCAGCTTTAAGAGTGCGGTGAATGTCTTCCCTAAACTTGGGGTAATCTTTTGGAAAGGCGAGAGCTCCGTGCGCAAATGGGTTCTCAAAGTCTACAGCGGCGGGGCTCTTTTTCTTCTCCCCGAGAAAATAGTCAACTTGCTCCTGCGGGGGAACCTCCACGGGCTCCGCCGTGTGCGATGTGATGAAGGCGTCCCATCCAACCGCTACGGGAAGCATAAGCTCCTTTGCCAGCTTAAAAGCCTGAATAGTCATGTCGAGAACTTCCTGCGCTGACGAAGCAAACAACATCGCCCAGCCAGCGTCGCGTAGCGTCATGAAATCGCTGTGATCCGTCCAAATACTCCATGGAGGCGCGATAGCCCGCGTAACTATCCCTGCCACTACGGGAAGCCTGGACCCAGCAGCCCACCAGATCATTTCATACATGTATAGAAGGCCTTGTGCTGAAGTGGCCGTATAGGCTCTCGCACCCGAAAAAGCGGCTCCTATAACAGCCGCCATGGCGCTGTGCTCCGACTCCACCCGGATAAGTTTAGCCTTCAACTCGCCCTTCTCCACGAACTCCGAAATCTTCTCGATAACCGAGGTCTGCGGAGTAATAGGATATGCTGACACTACCTCCACTCGTGAAAGCTTAACACCATAGGCAGCAGCATAGTTGCCAGTTAAAAACTCCCGCATCAGCCTTCCACCTCCTTAACCATCTCAATAGCCTTAACAGGACACTCCTCAGCACAGATTCCACAACCTTTACAATATTCGTAGTCGATTACAGGCAGCCCCTTCCCGCTCAAGCTTATAACTCCATCAGGACAGTACATCCAGCACAATAAGCACTTGATACACTTACGATAGTCGATGCTGGGCTTGAAGAGCCTCCAGTTCCCAGTCTTCCCAGCAGCTCCAACGCTAGGCCTCGCAACAGGCAACTCAACCAAAAATCTTCACCTCCTTAAAGCCTCTCTCAACTCCGGCCCAGTTAGAATCAGCTACTCTGCCGTCCCACACATCATAAACAGCCTTTCTAAGCGCGTCAAGATCAACCACGCCAGAAACCCTCGCAACCGCCCCAACCATAGGCATATTAGCCAACGCATAACCTGAAAGCTTCAACCCAAGCTCCAAAGCTATACCCGTTGCGTCTACAACGGCAACCCGCTTCCCCACCTTCTCCACAAACTCCTCAGCAGTCTCCTTCGAGCCATTAATAATGAGCGTTCCGCCTAATTTGAGGCCCCCAGCCACATCAACTAGACCCAAAAGAGAAGGATCAAGAACAGCCACGAAGTCCGGCCTCTTAACCGAACTCCTCATCCTGATAACTTTATCAGAAATCCTGTTAAACGCAACTACCGGCGCCCCCCTCCGCTCCGCCCCGAAGAAAGGTATAGCCAAAGCGTATAGACCCTTGTTAACCGCAGCCCTCGCAAAAAGCAACGCAGCAGTCACAACACCCTGGCCGCCCCTACCATGCCAACGAAACTCCAAGAGCAAGGGACTTTACCCATTATAATATATCACGAGACAACAATAAATATAATCACCTAAGCCAAACTCAACCTGAAAAAAGCGACAAAATTAAACATAAGCAAAGAAGAAACGCTGCTTCTCTTTAAAATTATTTTAAGAAGAAGCTCCACTACTATGAATGCTATGAAAAAATACCCCGATATCAAGGTAGAACCTCCTGGCCCAAAAGCAAGAGAGGTTCTGGCCCGTGACAAAAAATACCTCATGCAAAGCTTTAAACGGTGGTATCCGCTAGTCGTCAAGCGAGCCAAAGGCTACCTCGTCGAAGACGTCGACGGCAACACCTACATAGATTTCAACTCTGGCCTAGTTGTCGTAAACGTAGGCCACAGCCACCCCAAAGTAGTTGAAGCAATAATAAGACAGGCGGAGCTATTCACTCATTACAGCATAACGGACTTCGCATACGAAATCTCCGCCATCCTCGCCGAAGAACTCACAAAAATAACGCCCGGCAACTTTGAGAAAAAAGTCTTCTTTGGCAACAGCGGAGCAGAAGCCATAGAAGCAGCAATAAAAACCAGCCGCGGACACTTCAGAGGCAAAAGACCATACCTCATAGCCTTCGCAGGCTCCTTCCATGGAAGAACAATGGGCGCCCTCAGCCTAACCTCCAGCAAACCCGTCCAACGCGCCGGC
>JAPDKD010000034.1 GCA_029258735.1 archaeon
GGAAAATACTATTGGGATGTTCACAAAATCA
This sequence comes from archaeon, assembly GCA_029258735.1. Taxonomy (GTDB): domain Archaea; phylum Thermoproteota; class Thermoprotei; order Thermofilales; family JAPDKD01; genus JAPDKD01. The sequence continues at coordinate 32 of JAPDKD010000034.1, forward strand.
ATATAAAATTCATTACGCCAGATGGTTATTATTTTGGCAAAGTTGTGCCAAAGGCAACTACAGTAAGAGAGGAGAATAAAGAACTGCTTAGCTATAGCACCACGATTTTTGATAATATCACAGCGATAGAAGAAGGATTCCCAGTAGAGATAGAATATGCCAAGTATAAAGAGCTTGCAATAGGCGAACTAAGGGCGGCTCAAGAAAGAATTTCAGAGGCAGAGTATAACATTGAGGATGCCAATACTACAATAGAAAAAGCCGAGGAGTTTGGTGCAAACTTAACGAAAGCTTTAAAAGCCTTTGATTCTTCTATAAAAAATTTAGAAATAGATTTATTTTAATGATAAAAAATTCGAATAAGGTTTTTATAGAACCGAAAATAAAAATGAGTGGTGAAAAACATGAACAGTGCTCTTCTAGTCACCCTTAACAGCTCATTGGAAATTAAGGACGTAATAATGAACATCATAACATCTATAATTAACGCCATCCCAAGCATCATAGCAGCCCTAATAATCATAGGCTTAGGCTACATTATCGGCGAAGGCGTAGGAAAAGCAGTAAACAAACTCGTTGAAATCACGAAAATAGAGGAAAACTTCGACAAAACCGAGACTGGTAAAGCCTTTAGGCAGGCGGGAATAGACTTAAGCTCCTTCATCGGCTCATTAACAAAGGCCTTTGTAGTAGTAATATCGCTGGCCGTTGCACTCCAAGTATTGAACATAGGCGGCCCTGTTAGCCAGTATATTATATTTATCGCCGATTACTTGCCGCGCATAATCGGCGCCGTACTGGTGCTCACGCTCGGCGTGGTTCTCTTCGAGTTCCTCACTAGCTTCATAGCCAAGGCCTTCTCGACAACGCTACCCGAGCGGCACAGAGAACTTGCAGACCTATTGAAAGATCTCATAATGATAGGCCTAATAGCGGTACTAGTAACTGTAGCTCTCAACATGCTCCTGCTACCCGGCGAATACGTCTACCCACTGATACTTGGCGCCGTCATCATTGGCGTCGGGATCAGCATAACCGAAAGACTAGTCAACTCTATAGCAGAAGACCACGAGGAATTTAAACCCGTTGCTGGGCACGCTAAGTTCCTGCTCTACCTCATCTTCATCGTCGTAGGCGTAGCGGGAATGTTCAGCAGCTTCCCGGGAACCAGCGGCGTTATAGCGAACGTCGCCTGGGGCGTCGCTATAGCAGCAGCCCTCAAGTTAGTACCAGTAATATACAGGCTTAGCAAAGATCTCGTAAAGCAGAGCTAAAAACTATATAAAAGAAAAAATTAATCTTCCTTTTCTTTTTTCTTTTTGTGCCTCGAATAGTTTATGAGCCTGCTGAGGATGTTAGAAAGCTCGCCCTCAATATTATTAAAAAGTTAGAGTTCAACCATATTAATCCGAATAGAATTTTCTTCGTTAGAAGCCGTAACTCTCGCAGCTCCTCGGTTGCGCGTATTTGGGCATTACCCAGTATCTGGAGGCATGCTTTAAGTTTAGAGCCAATGTACATTATTGAAGTGCTTGCCGAGAAATATGATAGTTTGCCGGAAAGCGAGAAAATAAAAATACTGATTCATGAGCTGCTCCATATTCCTTCAAAATTCAGCGGAGGGTTACGACCCCATGGGAAATGTGTAAATAGAAAAAGGGTTAATGAGTTGTACCTTAGATATTTAAACTCTTAGTCTTGACTTTTCTCTGCTTTCTTGAAGAGCTGGGTCACGCGCTCTAGAGGTTTTATGGCGCTAAAGACCTCTAGAGGTAGAACTATCTTGGTGGATGGGGCTGCGGCAACCTTGTTTAGAACCTCGAAGTACTGGAGCAGTAGCGTTCTCTCGTCCAGTTTTGTTGCAACTTCGTTTACTGTTTTTAGCGCTGTAGCAATGCCTTCAGCCCTAAGGATGGCGGCTTGCTTCTCTCCCTCGGCTCTTAGAATTGCTGCCTGTTTTTCTCCCTCAGCGACTCTTATCGCGGACTCCTTCTTACCTTCAGCTTCCGTGACCATGGCGCGTCTTGCGCGCTCGGCGCTCATCTGCTTTATCATCGCGTCTTGAACTGGCCTAGGCGGTATGATTTCCCTTATCTCCACTGCTGTTATTTTGACTCCCCATCGCTCTGTTACTTCGTCGAGTTTTGTTCTTAGTACTTGGTTAATGTATTCGCGTTGCGCTAGGACGTGGTCTAGGTCGATATCGCCTACAACTGCTCTCAGCGTAGTTGTGGCTAGTCCTATGGCTGCTCCTTCGAAGTTAGCTACTTCGACTACGCTTTTCATGGGGTCTATTACTTTATAGTATATTAGGAAGTCTATATCGACTGGCGCGTTGTCTTTGGTTATGCATGTTTGATGTGTTACTTCGATGAATTGTTCCCTGAGGTCTACGACCATTGCTTTGTCTATTATTGGCCATATGATTACTAGGCCCGGCCCTTTTACTGCTATTGCTCGGCCTAGGCGGAATATTACTAGGCGCTGATATTCTGGAACTATCTTTATGGCTGAGACTATAAGTGCAAGAATAAAAATTAGAACTATTACAGCAATAATTAGATTTATCATCATTAGGTCAAATTCTTGAAGTAAAATAGCTGCCTGCTCAAACAAGGCTCGCAACATCTCAGATCACTTCTTTCCATTCTATGTTTTCTTTACATATAAAGTTAACCCGCTAACCTTCTCTACCACTACTTTTTCTCCTTCCCTTATTTCTTCGCTGCTGTAGGCTGTCCACGTTTCACCCTCTACGTATACTACCCCTGGCTTCGCGGGAGATATAGGGGTTTTTGCTATGCCTACCTTACCGATGAGTCTTTCCTCTAGTGTTGGCTTTTTCATTGATAGGGCTATTGATGCCTTCTGTATGGTGATTACTATAAACGTGGATACTGCTAGTAGGAAGAAGGCTAGTGGAGGTGCGTACTCTATTATGTTTACGTAGGGGCGTTGAGCGTATTGTATGAAGACCGAGAGGGTTAGGCAGATTATTCCCAGTATACCGAATACTTGTATTCCTGGCTTTTTTAACTCTAATATTACTAATGCTATACCAGCAATAACTAGCGTAAACGCGAGCAAGTTTGGTCCAATTATATTAAAAACATAGAATGCAAGGAGCACCATTGTTCCACCGAGTATTCCCCACCCCTGCATCCCAGTTGCCTTTATTTCCAGCAATATGAGAAGTATTCCAATTACCAGCATGACTAAAGCAACTCCGGGATCGAAAAGCAACGAAGCCAGCTCTGAAAATAAGTCAGGCTCTACTGCAATGATCCTCGAATATCCTCCTTCCCTATTTAATACATCTAAGAGCGAAGAGACTTTTTCCACCACGCCCATAGATACTAATTCCTCCGTTGTAAAGGCACGATTTTCCGAGACCATTTTTTCTAGTTCGCTTTTCACAGTCTGGTTGGCAGTTTTTGCTAAACTTCTAACCCTAGCTTCCACATATTTCACAACTTTGTCTGACGGAGGTATGGGTTGGCAAGCTCCGAACACTGCCCCAGGTCCCATGTATATTTTCTCCGTCGCTAAGGCTATCAGCGCCCCCGCCGAGACGGCTTTTGCCCCTGGAGGAATCCACGCTATTACACGGCAGTTGCAGCTGCTTAGTTCTTCGATAATTTCGTCTGCTGCAGCTAGGTAACCGCCATAGCTATCTATCTCGATAATCATTAGCTGCGCTTTGTTCTCCTCTACCTTGCTTACTCCCTTCTTAACAACATATACCATACCGTAATCTACTCTTCCAGAAAGGTGAACAATTATTACGGTTTGAGGTTCACTATAAGCTGTATTTAAACGAGCTATTAAAAGTAAGAAAAGTATAGAAAATATTAAAGCCGCTAATTTTTTCATTTACACCCCATGTCTTATTATCTTTCTTTTCATTTTAAAATTTACTTGCTCCAAAGTTCCTCCACAGCCTTCGCCGCTCTTAATATACCGCCCCAGAAGGCGATAGCCTTCTTTAGCTCGCCGCCTTCCACAATATATTGTTCAAGGTTGGGATCTATGGGTAATCGGGCTAAAAGTCTTACACCTAACTGGCTTGCTTTTGAGGGGCCGAAGGGCTCTATTAGCATTTTGCCGCATACGATGTATGCTAGGTTTTCTATTACTCCAATGATGGGAACTTTTTCGTCTTTTAGGAGCGCTATAAGCCTTTTCACAACGTCTAGCGATAGAATTGAAGGCGTAGTTACTATAACTGCTTTACCTTTAGTGCCAAGCACTCTTAGAGTTACCGTGAGCTCGTCGCCAGTTCCAGGCGGCGCGTCGATTATTAGATAGTCTAGTTCGCCCCACTCTATTTCTCCTAGAAGGTCTAGCACCAGGCCTTCTTTTACTCTTCCCTTTACAGGGATAGGCTTGTCCGGTGTTATGAGACCGAGAGAAGCAATTTTGACACCCTTTCTCTCTATCGGGTACATTCCTGCCCGCCCGCCCTTTAGCTCAGTCTTTTTCACGCTAAATATTCGAGGAATTGATGGGCCATGCAAGTCTAAGTCTAGTAGCCCTACTTTTTTTCTCATGTCCGCGTAGGCTAGCGCTAGTGATGCTGCGACTATGCTTTTGCCTACTCCTCCTTTGCCGCTGCAGACTAGAAGTTTCCTCTTTATTTTTGCTAGTTTTTGCTTAGCGAGATAGTAGCGGGGATCCATTTTTTCTATTCACCTCTTACTTCTACTTTAACACCTAGACCCGACTTAACTTCGAAATCTCTGCTGCCGCACTTGGGGCATCTCGAAAATGCGTAAACTATTTCTGGCATGTAATGAAGGGGTATGTCGTATTCTCCCCCTTCCTCGTCTAGAATTTTCGACGTTTTAGTTTCCTCTTCTATGATTTTTGCTACGTCTTTTAGAGTCCAGGTGGCACCGCACTTTTTACATTCGAATTCGGCTTTTACAACTTCAAAACGAAAGCGAGCCCTTTCTAGAACAGTGTTCTCGCTAAATACCTTTACAGCCTCCTCTAGTATCGAGATATCCAGCTGTGCGAGCTCGCCAACGTAAACTACCACTTCCTCAACTTTCTTCAGCGAGTTTTTCGCTACAGCTGCTAGCGCAGCCCTAACTATACCGTCAGACACACTCCACTCATGCATTGTTACCGCTCATTCTACTCTGATTTGTATTTTTAGGTTTATGCATTTGCCTACCCATCTTTCTATTCAATATATGAGTAAAAAATAAGGAAAATTAAACGAATAATAATAGGGAGAGACTAGAAATGGTTATTAGAACCTGTATAACAATCCCGGAAGAATTGTTTGACAAACTGAGGAAACTAAGTGAAAGAAGCGGCATATCACGCTCAAAGATCATTTCTGAGGCTTTAAGGCTATATCTGGCCGAGGAAATCGAGTTCGAAAAAGAGGTTGCCGCAATAATAATCTACAGCTATAATCCTCACAGAGGAGAAACAGTTAAAAGGCTTATAGAAGCTCAACACGAAATGCACGACGAGGTCCCCTTAAGTTTTCACATCCACGTGTCAGAAGAACGTTGCATGGAAGCCGCACTCTTTAGGGGAATGGGACGAGAACTAAATAAAATAATGGATAAACTCAGCAAAATTCCGGGCGTTCACGTGGTAAAAGCAGTAAAAATAGGCTAGAGGCCCGGTAAAGACCTTTTTAGTTGGCACTTAAATCTTTCTACAGCAGCCGCAATTTCGGAAACAACGCGTTCTACATATTCCGTAGCTTCAGTACGTTTAAAAGCAACTGATCCCTCTTCAGGGTTATAGTTTATGATGGTTCCCTCTAGAGGGTAAGAGCGCAGAGCCCGGCTATATATCACTATTTCCTCGTCATCGTAATATTCGGGCTTTACGAGTTCAGGTCTGCAAGCATATATAGCGACAGTTTCATCTGTTGCCGCGTGTCCGCCTTCTTTTCCTAGGATGCTTTTCGTTATACCCTTTTCCCTTGCTAGTATCCACCAGTCAACTATGAGAACTGGCAGTTTTAGCTCGTACCACGCTCTTTTGGCAGCCGATTCTATTGCTCGCTCTTGCTCCGAGCCCCCGTGTCCGTTAAGTATTATGGCGTATTTGAAGCCGTGAAAAGACATGCTCTTGAGAACCTGATATATTAGTTGCTCGAGAACTTCGGGCTCAATCCTAATCGAGCCTGGATATCCGTGAAGACTGCCCGTTACTCCATAGTGAATTGTGGGAAGCAAAACCGCTTTTATCTTCTCGGATAGTATTTCTCCTATTTTCTCGGGAATAAAGGCATCGGCGCCAAGTGGCAGATGTGGTCCGTGAGGCTCTATCGTTCCCACGGGTAAAATAAATGTATCGACTCCTCTTTCTAGAAGTATTTTAACTTCTTTATACGTTAATTCATGCAACTTCATGAGCTTACACCCAAACACATTGTAGGCAGAAATTAAACTTCTTTTTAGCTACAAAAATTTTTCAGTATACATTATGAAGAAATATTATGTAGCTGCTTTAAACATGGACGGGCTTCGTTTTTACTTAACTTACTTAACTTTTTGTTTGCAATAATTTCCTAATTGTTTTTGCTTCATCTAAGAGTTCCTTTAACACCTTTACTACACTTTCTTCTTGTTCTTCGGCGAAAGTTTTTCCAAATCGTGCCAGTATTTCTTTTCTTGTCCTATCCGCGTCTTTAGCGCTAAGGTGGCTGAAGCAGATCTCTGGTATGGGAGTTCCCATAGCAGCCGTGTGAAACTCGAGGCTCGCAAGCCCCAAAAATCTCTGTAGAGGTCCTTGTTTCCATTTAACGTTGTTGACCTTAGTGAGGGGAACGCTTGACTCGATTTTCCACCATACTCCGCGTCTAGCTATGAGCTTTTCTGGCTCAATAACGTACTCTATTGAATCATAGTATTTACCAAGCCATGCTGCAAAGAGAATTGCAATTGCTAGGGTTGGTATCCATGCGAAATAGTCAAGTAGGGCATTGAAGCAGGTATCAGCAGGGCTAAAGGCAGGCTCCATGAAATAACGGAGAATATTACTGTAAGTGCGAAATATATCCAGTAGAGTTTCTTCATTTTTGGATTAGGTTTTATTGTGGTAACGCTAGTTTTCATGAATTTTCACCATACTATCTATTCATTTAGACTTAAAAAACTTTCTATTCTTTTATAAATAATATTTAAGAGTAACTCATGAAGTTTAATAAGCAATTTGGGAACTATTTTTTTTTATCGTGATTATTATTATTTTTAAGAGGCGTTAGACGTGGACTGCAGAGACTGCGAGTACTTCGATTCTTCTAGAAGTTTTTGCTTAATGTTAAATGCTCCAGTTTATGATGTAACTCAACCGCCATGCTTAGAAGAAACCAGAATCTACGGGTTAAATAGTGAAGAAACAATTGTTACTCCACGGGCAGCGAGCAGATATTACAACATGCAGGCAACAGCTCAAAACATTATTCTGAGGTTTTCTAAGTCCTTTGAGCTTGTATTCAAAGTGGTGTTAAACTATCTGCGCTTATTCTCATTTTATGCCAAGCAGCTATTTACGCTATTATATTCCATTATAGTGAAGGATCTTCTGCCGAATATTACAAGGTACTTGGAATTAGTTACTTTTTCCTCTCTGAATCTTTCAATTCTTGTCTCGGTTATTGGCGTTATAGCTGTAATTGTGGGGCTAATTTTCGGCAATGACGGCGCATTATTTTGGGGCGGCGTTGTTGCGTCGGTAGGCTTTGGGTTTGCTATCGCGCTAAAAATAGCTGAGTTTCTAGAAACGTTTTAATCTGTACAGCTTATTTTGATTACTCTTCTCGAGTAATGAGAATTATTTTTCTTTCTCTTCTGTTTGCTGGCTGGTTTTCTATAAAGTAGACTCCGTGGTTTTCTGGCAGTAAAGGTCCTCCATTTTTTACTAGTATGAGTAGAAAAGTACCAATAAGGGTTGAACGTAGGTGCGCGTAGGCATTGCCCGGATGCTCCCATCCATAAACGGGAAGAAGATCCCATAATGATCTTTCAAAATTCTCTACATGATCTTTAGGGATTATGACTAGGGCCCCCGTGGATCCTTTAGAGAACACGTGGATTATGCCGTTTCTTATTTCTTTTGCTTGGCAAGCTATATGAGAAGTTATCTCAAATAGTTTCCCTGGCCCATAAGTTAGTAGCCTAATAGTTTTAACGCGATCATTCATAGAATTGTAACACCCACTTTTCTTTCGCCTTTATCTGCATTTAGGTCTAGAAGTGCAACCTGTTGAAAGGAGCCTAGCTCTAAGTCACCGTTTACAAGCGGTAATGCGATGCTTCTAGGAAAGAGGGAAATCTGAAGATAAGGGTCTTTCACGGGAAGTTCGTCAATAAGTTTTAATAAGTCTCCTAGAAGCCTGGATTCATATTCTATGGTTATTATAGCTGTCAGCGGGCTTAAGGATGAAACCACTACTATGCCGTCGTTTTTACCGCTTTTCTCGACTATCTCTAATATTCTAGGCGTTATGTCATAAACTCCTTTTCCGCGACTTTCCAAGGTAATGAGAGTTACCATAGTTCTTCAGATACTTTTTCTTTCAGTAAATATAAGTGTTGGTCGTAGAAAAACGAGATAACAAATATTTACAATGTATTATTTCCTAGACTGGGGATTCATGTTGATTACCAGATTTATAAGAGGCTTATCACAAGTCTCAGGAATATATAAGATATATGAAATGATGCTAGAAAAAGAGATAAAAAACGGCCCCATGCCCAACCACATAGCCTTCATTTTAGACGGTAATAGGCGATGGGCACTCAGCCAGAGATATCCAAAAACAGCTGGATACAGGTGGGGCGCGAGCAAGGCAGAAGAAGTACTAAACTGGTGCCTAGAACTCGGAGTAAAAACGGTAACCCTTTACATCCTCTCAACAGAGAACATTAGAAGAAGAAGCAAGGAGGAACTCGATGCAATATACTCAGTGATAAAAGATTATGCAAGAAAAGCTCTAAACGACGAGAGATTCGATAAAAACAAAGTTAAGGTTAAAGTAATCGGACTATATGAGCTTCTACCTAGAGACGTTGCGTCCCTACTAAAGAAGCTAGAGGAAAAAACTAGAACCTACGATAAGCATGTACTGAATTTAGCAGTAGCTTACGGAGGACGCAGAGAAATAGTTGAAGCTACAAAGCGTATCATAAAGGAAGTTCTAGAAGGAAAGCTAAACCCCTCCGACATCGACGAGAACCTCTTTGAAAAATATCTGTTTACAGGCTCTCAGAAGCACCCAAACCCCGACCTTGTCATCAGAACAAGCGGCGAATACAGGCTAAGCAACTTCCTAATATGGCAAACAGCCTATAGCGAACTAGTCTTCCTAGACGCCTATTGGCCCGAATTCAGGCGAATAGACCTTCTCAGAGCAATAAGGCTTTACCAAAAACGCAGCCGCCGTTTTGGAGCATAGCCCATTTAAGGATAAATGATTAGATCCATTTTCTATACAAGTCGGTACGAGCGAGATTTAGCGTTGGTACTAGTCTTCTAGCCTTTTTAACCTCTTCTACGTATATGTCTATAGTAAGGCTTTTCTCGTCTTCTCCTAAGTCGACTAAGATGTGTCCCATAGGAGTTGCTACAAGGCTTCTGCCGCTAAAAATTTCTCCCGTCTGGTTCACCGCTACAAGAAAAGCCAGATTCTCATGAGCCCGAGCAGCTGTTAGAGCCAGCCATTGGACATGCTTGTATTTTCCTCGATACCATGAGGCGGGCACGATAAAGAGCTCTACGCCTTTATATGCCATCGCCCTGAAGAGCTCGGGAAATCTAAGATCGAAGCACACTGCCAGCCCTACTTTAAAGCTTCCTACTGTTTTTATTGCAAGCCTAGTTCCTGAAGTGAAAACGTCACTTTCGCGGTATCCATATGCGTCAAAAAGATGAATCTTCCTATAAATAAGATTAACATTTCCTTTTTCTGCCAGTAACGCCGCATTAAATATTGACTCACCTTCCTTGAGATATGCAGTAAACACAGCGTTTTTTCCCAGCTCTCGCGTCTTTTCTATGATTTCAGATATAAATGGCCCCTCTAATGGCTCAGCTGTTTTCTCTACGAATTCTCTCGTTACTCCCCCTTTTGATACTCCCATGGCGTATTCGGGAAAAACGTCTAGATCCGCATCTGAGCCTTCGATCGCAGTTACTATTTTCTTTAAGTTTTCCCTTTTGTTATCCGAAAATATTAGCTGATGAAGCCCGATTTTCACGTTAAAATATCGGCTTTAGCCTTTAAAATTCTAAGCGCGCCAGTTAAAACAGCGTTTCCTGTTTTTCGCGTTTTTTCGGCTTTTCAACTCCTTCAGGGAACACGTCTCTTACTGGCTTGTAAACCTTCTCAAAGAACTCTCTCTGACTTAACAATACTCTCTTATCAAAGCTTTCTAGATATTCTACCGCCCGCTTCCACGCCTCCTCAAACGGCATAACAGACTCTATCCGCCTGACGATTTCTTTTTCAAAATCCTCAGGCTTTTGCTCCTCTCCTCCGATTATAAACAATCCGTTAGGACTTACAAAGGCAGCTTCGTCACCCACATAAGCAATAATCCTCCCATCCTTCTCCTTTACCTCTTCGACGGGCTTAGTTATCCTTCTCCTTTTTACTCGCGGCGCACCTCCTCTTCTCTTCGCCCACGCATAGAATATTGCCCGGTTCAGCCCGAACGAGTATGCTCTTCGCTTATCGCCAGTAAGCAGGTAGTATCGTGCAGCCTGCAGAAGCGCCATAACCTGGAATCGGCCAAGCTTTTTCTCCTTAGACATACTCATCTATTCAATACATGTGACTAGCCTAATTTAAAGTATTAATTTGATTAGAAGAATATAATTTATATGCGAAAAATTGTGCGGAAAGCGAGAGTTCTTAAGGCTTCGGGTGAAATTGAAGCCTACAGCAGGGAGAAGCTCATCTTTAGTCTAATAAAGGCTGGTCTCGACGAGGAAAAGGCAGAGATACTTGTCTCTATGCTAGAAAAGGATTTGCCAGACTTCGTGTCGAGCAATCATATTCATGAAAGAGTTTACGAGCTGTTAAAAATACACTATCCTAAATATGCTTTAAAGTATGCCCTAAAAAGAGCCATAATGAGGCTTGGGCCTGAAGGCTTTCCCTTCGAAAAGTTTTTCGCAAAATTGCTCCAAAAAATCGGATATAAAACCGAGACTAACCGAATTCTGAAGGGTCGCTGCGTCTATCACGAAATTGATGTAATCGCCGTTAAAGATGGGGTTAGATATATGGTTGAATGCAAGTATCACAATAGCCCGGGCATCTACACAGGACTTAAAACGGTTCTCTACGTCTACGCAAGACTTCAAGATCTTTCCGAATATTTTGATGCTGGATGGGTAGCCACTAACACGAAGCTGAGCAAAGAAGCTATTCAATACGCCCGATGTGTTGACCTAAAGCTGACCGCTTGGAGGTATCCTCCTCACGAAGGTCTTGAAGTATTAATTGAGAAAATGAAACTGTATCCAATAACGGTGTTATCAACCCTTCCAAGTCAGGCAAGACGACTCTTACTTTCAGAGAATATTGTAACTCTCGAAGATCTGCGGAGTCTCGATATAAGTGAACTTCGAAACCTAACTGGTCTCTCAGAAGAACAGGCAATAAAAGTTATGGAAGAAGCTGCTTTAATCTGAGCAAGCTAGAGGTTCTACAAGCATCTCTTCAAGAAGCTTTATTACTTTAGGTATCATTATTTTCGCATCTTCCACAGCATCTACGCGGAGAAGCTTTTTCAGCTTTCCGTAGAATTGCAGAATAGGTTTTATAGATATTAGGTGGTCTTTAAACCTTTTTTCTACTACTTCTGGCCTGTCATCAATACGCCTTATTAAATGAGCACCACAAATATCACATACTCCCTCTCTTCTTGGGGGCTTCCATTTAACGTGGTAGATGGCGCCGCACCTTGGACATACCCTTCTTCCACATATTCTCTCTATGACGACGTTTTTCGGCGCCCATAGATATAAGGCTACATCGACGGGAGCGAATACTTCTAAAGCCTCAGCTTGCCTTAAAGTCCTAGGATACCCGTCGAGAACGAAGCCTTGAGAGCAGTCTGGCTGCAATACCCTTTCTTTTACAACTCCTATGACTATTTCATCGGGAACAAGATGACCCTCCTTTACGTATTTTTCGACTATTCTTCCCAGCTCGGTTTTTTCGCGTATAGCTCGCTTAAAGATATCTCCCGTAGAAATATGTGGTATAGAAAAGTAAGAGGCGATAGCTTTAGAATACGTTCCCTTCCCTACCCCTGGAGGGCCGAGAACAACTATTCTCGGAATTAAAGACCACCATTTATATTTTATTAGAAATGCTTAAATAAAAAAGTATTGCTTAGACTACCACAAAGTAGTATCTGTCTTTCCATATTCCTTTAACGCTTCTTGAGCTTAAAGTCTGTAATTTTTCCTTTCCACTGCTCCCTATCCAGCTTCTCTTCGAGCTTTCTCCATTCTTCTACTAGCTTCAAGTTCCACTCCCATGTTTCCTCGTCCCGAACATACATTACAACCCTGCTCTTGGAGTCCACTTCTTTCAGTAGATAGCCTGTCTTCTCGGCTATCTTGTCTCCGAATTCGCGTAGCTCATCTATTGTTGGCATCGCGCTTATCGGCAACCTTTTCTGGCTTTCTCCTACCCACGTATAGCCTTTAAGTTCGAAGAAGCGGGGCTGAGCCCTTTCTATGAGCCTTGCGTATCCCTCGGGGTTCACCATGTTCAAGCCGCGAACCATTGTTAACCGTATTATGGTGCGGGTTGAAAACTTGGGGAGAAGCTCCAGGCTTTCCTGTACGAACTTCCAGGCATTCGGGATTAGCGGGCGTGCTGCCCTTCTAAATGTCTCTTCATCTGGGCCGTAAACGCTGATGTAGAGGTTTGTTGGCTGGGCTTCTTTTTCAAGCATTTCTTGGAGCCTATAGGGTACAGACCCGTTTGTTACTACATATGCTGTCATTCCTCTCTCTTTAACCTTTTTTACCAGTTCAGCTAGATACGGATAAAGCGCTGGTTCGCCGTCTAGGCTGATAGCCATATGGCGTGGGAACATGGCTTCTAGAAATCGCTCCCGCGTAACTCTGGGATGCCCCTTGAAGCCTATGAGGAGTTCCCGCTGGGCTTGTATGGCTCCTTCAATAATGTCCTCTGGCTTGTCCCACTCCCATCCTTCGGGTAGCTTGAAACGCCCCGGAAGGTGCATTCGCCAGCAGAAGACGCAGGCAAAGTTGCAGAAATTTAGGTTAGGCGTCATTTGGACGCAGCGGTGGCTTCTTACTCCATACCATCTCTTGTAGCATAGCCTTTCACCCCTAAGGGCTGACTTTGTCCATCTGCATATTTCTACAGCGCTATGTCTACCTACTAGCCTATAGCCAGCTCTTAGGTATCTTTGAGTGATATTTTTATCGAATCTCAGCTTAGACATTTTAACCTATTTTTTATATGACCGGGGCATTAAAACTTATCTTATAGCTCGCTTCTTTTTCCGTGACTTAAGAGCCATTTCTTAACTTTGTCGGGGTCTTTTAGCTCTAGAAGTTTTCTTGCTGCCTGCGAATATAGAGCTAACAGCGCTTTAACGTCGTCTTCGCTGTATCCTTGAGCGCGTAGCGTGACGTTTATGCAGGCGTTAATGTATCCGAGTGCTTGTTCGAGGCTTAGCCTGCCTAGGGCGTAGCTACTTAGAATGTCTTCAAGGAATGTCACGGCTTTTTGAGGATTCAGGCGTAAGTCTCTACCTTCTAGGGGGGCTGGTGCCGGGTTAAACCTTAAAAGCTCTGGTCGTAACGGTACCGGAGGAGCGTATTTTATCACAGCTACTTGTTTAAGTGGTGTTGGGGGTGTTAGTAGTTTGGTTCTTCTTTGGACGGCTGGCTTATTGTAGCCTCCGACAACCTTTAGCGCTTTTTCGGCTAGTGGGTCTAGCTCGCCGATTTCGTACTTTCTCCATGTGTCGCGGTAATGAGGGTTAAGGGGGTTTGTCCATTCGGGCTGGAACGCGTCGATGTCTTCTGGCTTGAATGGAACACATGCTACGTTCAAAGTTCTGTGTAAACTTAGGGGTGCAGTGAAGACTCTTTGCGGATCCATCAGGTTTTCGACTTTTATTTCTGTTCCCTTTTTCATGTTTATTTCGAGGAGCTTGTTCTGCAGCTTATTTATAACGTATTGGACAACTGCCCAGGAAACGTCAAGGGGATCGTTTTTTGCTAGCAGCTCGGGACTGAAGGCGTGCTCGTTAACATGTACGTGCATTCCTCTACCGCTCCACTTTAGCCAGACGCTTTCTGTGACGCCTTCTTTTTCTAGAATGTCTACTATTGCCCTAGCTACTTCTAGGGTTGTCTTCCACCACTCGGGTCTTGAGTCTATATCCCAGGTTGGCGTGCGGGTTTCCACGTTTTCAAAGTATTCTAGAGCGTCTTCGCGGGTCTCGAGTTTTCTGTATATATTTGCGGACCCGTAGAATGTTCTCGGCCCTAGTCCAGCGAGCCTCTTTAAAATTCTGTCCAAGTCGCCTTGTGACTCAACCTTAATCGGAACGTTCGAGATGTATCTTACTAGAATTGGTCGCCCATCTTTCAAGAGCCTCTTACAATGAACGGCTACCCATCGCTTCCTAAGGAAGTCTACTATTTCTTTCCTGATAAAGCCTTTCTGGTAGTATTTTTTCACGTCGAACTCATTTGACATAGCTATGTTTTACTGCGTAGAACATGGTATTTTATGTCTCTTTTAGTTGTTTTACTATGTTCTCAGTATAGAGGGTTTTAGGGGCAAAACTATAAAACTCCAAGTTGTGGTATCTACTTCTCCAGAAATATATTTTTTCTCCTGTAACTCGGTTTGTTTTACCGCTTTCCTCCATCCGCCCAGTCCGGCGCCTGCTTTTGCCCATGCAAGCAACGTTTCGGCTAGTTCTCTTCCTCCTCTCGATATTATTGCCTGTATTTTAGCCCAGCGTGGATCATATTCTCTTACTTCGGCTTTTC
Organism: archaeon; assembly: GCA_029258735.1. Taxonomy (GTDB): domain Archaea; phylum Thermoproteota; class Thermoprotei; order Thermofilales; family JAPDKD01; genus JAPDKD01. The sequence goes on from JAPDKD010000034.1 coordinate 15,068, forward strand.
CGGCCAAGCGCCTCTTTATTAGCTGAATTTTTCTCCTGATAGTGGCTAGATCCTCCATTGATGCCCTTTCTAACGGTGTGTGGGGTTTGGGCACTAAGGGGCTTATGGTTATTTTTAGCTGCGAGGTTCCTTTGAAGCCCGTTTCTGCAGATATTTTCTCCACGTAGGCTGCTATGGCCTCTACGTCCTGTATTGTTTCCCCGGGTATTCCTATCATAAAGTACAGCTTGAGGCTTCTGAAACCCACTTTCCTGGCTTTTCGACCAACCTCCAAGACCTTGTCTTCCGGGACTATTTTCCTTAGTTTCAGGGCTAGTTCTCGACTAGCGGTTTCAGGAGCTATTGTAATGGACCTTTGCCCGGCCTCGTAAATTAGCTGAAGCGCTTCCTCATCTAGGGTCTCGGCTCTTAGAGAAGGTATTGAAACCTCCAGCCCTTCATCTATTAGCTGGCCTAGTATTTCTTTCGCCTTTGAATGGTCGAAGAAGGATAAGCTTACGGTTATTATGCGCTTCGTTTGGTTAAAGAGACTGCCCTCTACAGCTATCTCTACTATATCTTTTAGTGGTCTCTCTCTGTAGTAGCTGAAGATGTGACCTTCGAGGCAAAAAGCGCAGCCGCGGAAGCAGCCGCGTGAAACTTCTACAAGGGTTCCTCTTCCCCATGCTGGTTCGCGGTCCAGAGGCTGTATCTGCGCGGTTGGGTGGAAGCGTTTTTCCAGCTTAGGGGCATAGGACATTTTCACTTTCTCCTCGGTTCCGCGGGCTGGTATGTAGAAGCCTTGTGCGGGACTTAGCGAGTCCAGGAAATCTTGTGGGTTATCTCTGCTTTCTAGAAAATTTTCTAGTATTATAGGCATTGTAGTTTCTATTTCTCCTATTACTGCCACATCGAGGAATTTAGCCATGGGTTCAGGGTTTGAGACGACAGCTGGGCCGCCAGCTATTACTATAGGTTTTCCCTTCCTATCGGCGGCATAGGGAGGTATTTCAGCTGCGAGAAGCAGTCTGAGGATGTTTACGTAGTCGGGCTCATAGTGAACGGAGAAGACTATCATGTCGAATTTCTTCATAGGTGTCCCAGTTTCTATGCTGATTGGTAGGGGATGTTGTCCTCTCAGGTTTTCTGTGTTGAAGCGCTCGGCTATATATTCTCTCCAGGAGTTTATGTAGTAGTAGAGCATTTGGTAGGCTAGGCTGGATACGGCCACCTCGTAGGTTGACGGGTAAGCTAGTGCTACTTTTACTGTCTCGGGTTTGCCCCGTTTTCTGATGACGTTTAGTTCTCTCATGCCGCTTTATTACCGCTCTTTTACGCGGTCGGAAATATATTTTCGTTTGTTTTGCTATTGCGGGTTCATCGTTAGGTTTAAGACTATAGGTGAAGCGGGTATTTTTGATTAAAATGAGCTGGATAAAGCAGGGTAGGGATTTTGCTTTTCCCGACTATAAGCCTCAGTGGCCTCCCGAGCCTTCCTTCGAACTTGAGAAGGTGATAGCTGACGTTGAGGTGGACTTGAAGACCCGCTCCATACGCGGTTCTGCGGTTAACGTATTTAAGGCTCTAACGGAAATGGACGAAATTTCTCTGCATGCCGTTGATATGAACATTAAATGTGTGAAGGTTAATGGTTCAGAAGCCGAATACAGCTACGACGGCAAAGAATTAAAAGTATTCATGCCTCACAAAGTGGGGCGCGGCGACTCAGTAGAGGTTTCTGTGACATATGAAGCAATACACCCCTTGGCTGGTGTCTGGTTTGTGCCTACTGATGGCTACGGAGCTGCGAGGTTTGCCTATACGCAGGGGCAGCCTGAGGATACAAGGTACTGGCTTCCTACCTATGATTATCCTAACCGGAAAACTAGGGTTAAGCTCACTATAAGGACGGATAAGGAGCTTTTCGTGGCTTCTAATGGGGTTCTCGTGGAAAAGCGCGAAGATGACGGAAAGGTGGTGTGGACTTTTGAGCTGGATTCTAGGATACCTACTTATCTTATAGCTTTTGTTGTGGGAGACTTTTCGGTTAAAGAGGAACGCTATGGTGAGGTTTTACTCCAATATATTGTTCCTAAGGGCAGAGAGGCCGACATTGACAGGAGCTTTTCTAAGACGAAGGAAATGGTAGCTTTCTTTGAAGAGTTTACTGGAGTGAAGTATCCCTATCCTAAGTACGCTCAGGCATGTGTGGATGAGTTTGTCGCGGGGGGCATGGAGAATGCTTCTATAACAATTCTTACTAGTATGACTCTTCATGATGAGAAGGCACACATGGATTTCAGGAGTGAGCCGCTTGTGTCTCATGAGCTAGCTCACCAGTGGTTTGGGGACTACGTTACATGTAGGGACTGGGCTCATCTCTGGCTTAACGAGAGCTTCGCTACGCTTATGGAGGCGCTATGGAGAAGACACGAGCTGGGTGAGAATGAATTCGTCTATGATCTAATCTCTATGTTAGATTCCTATGTTTCGGAGTATGGACGCTATTCTAGGCCCATTGTGACGCGCGTGTACAAATATCCAGACGAGGTTTTCGACGCCCACAACTATCCAAAGGGCGCCCTGATACTTTGGACGCTACTTAACATTGTAGGCGAGGATGTTTTTAGACGTGCTGTCAAAAAGTATCTTGAGAGGAGAAAAGAGGATAACGCAGACACGGATGACTTGAGAAAGGCCTTCGAGGAGGAGCATGGGCAACCGCTAGAATGGGTTTTCGAGCAGTACGTGTTTAATTCTGGCCATCCCGTTCTCCGCGTGAACTATAAGTGGGATAGTAAGGAGAGCGTTCTAGAGCTAAAGGTAACACAAACTCAGGAGAAAGACTCCTTGGAAGAGTATAAGCTTCCTTTAGAAGTGGTCTTCTTAGGCGAGAATTACGAAGAGAAGAGGCTTTTCTGGATCGAGGAGCGGAGTTCTACTTTTCCGGTAAAGCTGCCTTCTAAGCCTAGAGCCGTGTGCGTTGACCCGGATTTCAAAGCGTTTAAAGTGTTAAACATGGATGTGGGTGTTGACGAGCTTTTAGGCGTGATTAAGCATTGTGGCAAGCTTTATCCGCGAATTATGGCTGTGCGGGAACTAGCGAAGAAGGGTACGCCAAGAGTTGCGGAGGAGTTAAAGAAGTATCTCTTTAGAGAGGAGGAGTTCTGGGGCTTTAGAAGTGAGGTTGCTAGGGCTTTAGGTAGCATTGGCGGGGAAAGGTCACTGAACGCGCTGCTTGATACTCTAAACAAGGTTAGGCACCCCAAGGTTAGGCGGGCTATTGTTCGCGCGCTGAGTAACTTTATAGAAGAGCGTGTTGGCGAGGTTCTGGCGGAGATTCTTCGGGATGCTGAAGAGAGCTATTATGTTAGGGCGGAGGCTGCTCTATCCTTGGCAAAGATTAGATACGCTAGAGCATTTGAATGCCTGGAGGAAGCTCTCTCTTATCCGTCGCATAATGACGTTATAGCGGCTTCGGCTTTAGAGGGGTTGGGCATGTTAGGCACCGATGAAGCTTTCAATGTAGTTAAGAAGTTCCTCTCGAAGGATAAGTCATTAATTCTAAGGGTTGCAGCCACTGCTGCGCTGGGATACTTCAAGGTTTCCCGTGAAATAATAGATTTACTTGAGGAGCAAAGCAGGAGTCGGCATCCACGGCTACGTGGAGCCGTCGTTAAGGCCGCTTCTCTGTCTTTAAGTCCGCGAATGCTTCCGCTTCTAGAAAAGCTTCAAAGGGATGTTTCCGGGAGAGTTGCAAGGATGGCTCGCGAAGCGGCTGAGAAGATTAAGAAGCACATGGAGAGAGGCGAGGAATATAGGAAGCTTCGAGAAGAGCTGGATAAGCTCCGCGAAGAAGAGAGGCGGCTCAGCGAGAGGGTTGAAAGGCTGGAAAGGCGAGGATGACTCTATTTTTTAATTATTAATAAAATGTTATTTTTGAAGATTTTTTTGTTAGGGCTCCAAAGCCTTACTTTGAAATTTTTGAGCTCGGCTCTCTTTGCATCCTTTTTCAGTTCGCGGACCGAATAGAAATGGTAGAAACGGCTTCCCTTATCTCCCCACTTCAGGAAACAGTCTCCCCATTTCCTGAGTCTTAGAAAGCATTTTAGCACGTTGAGGAAGTTACGAGGTGTGTATCTGTACCAAACTGTTACTAATGCGAGTCCTTTCGGTTTTAGGCAGCGTTGTATTTCTTTTAGAGTTTCTACTCGGTGTTCATTGCATGGTATATTATGTATTGACGCGGCTGCTAGAATCCCCCTGAATGCTTCGCTGCGAATCGGTAGGAACGGAGCCCAGCTCTGCGCTACGTTCACATATGCATCGGTGTTTCTGCGTTTTGCTCTTCGCCAAGCCGCTTTAACCATGCCATGTGCAACATCTAGAGCTAGGATCTCTTTTCCCGTGCTCGCTATTCTTACAGATATTTCTCCTGTTCCGCAGCCAAGGTCTAGGATGGGATATTCAAGCTGTTTAGCTAGGCTGAATATTGCTGTATACCATTTTCGTCTGCCTCTGTCGTATGTTGTCGATGCCAGGCTGAATACTTCTAACACGTGTTTTTTCACTATTTCCATGGTGCATGCCTCAGGGCGCCATATAGAGCTGCGGCTATTTCTACAGCTTCTCTTACATCCTCTAGGGTCGCGGACCCCTCATTCACGTTTCTTTCAATTTCGAGTAAGCGTAGAACTTCCCCCCAGAATTTCACCGGTATTAGAGTTAGTTTGTTCATTAGCTCTTCCCGGCTCTCGCATCCGAGAGTTAGAGACACACAACTTATCGCGTGATGAACAGTCAATCTTGCGAGTGCCTCTGTATAGTCTCCGGTCTCAATTATTGCGAGATTTTTCATAGCTGCTTCAAGCTCTAAGTAGGCGCTGGTTGTTCGTCTCATTATCCTGTTTAATTAAAGATTGTTATTATTTAAATGAAATTTCTTCGGCTACATTAACCTAAAATAGGTTGTTCTAAAGTTTTAGAAAGGAGAATTATTATGGCAGACTATCCCGTAATGATAAAAGTAAGGAAGCGATGTCCTAAGTGCGGGTTCGAGTATGCCTTTTACGTCGAGACTACTCTGATATTGGGCTTTGGAGAGGAAGGCGAAGATGAGCTGAAGACACCAGCTAAGGTCTTTAAATGTGCTCGTTGCGGATACACATGGACAGAATTCAGTGACAAAGAAGAAGAAATGAAAAACGAGAAGAGTTTGGGGAACGAAAAATTTACCTAGTTGGGCTAATATTTTTGCGTGACTGAGCATGCAGCCGGATTTCTCGCTTTTAAGGGAGCTGAGTGAGGCTCTTGGTCCTTCAGGCTTCGAGGACGCCGTGAGATCGATCATAAAGAAGAAGCTGGAAAAGCTCGGTTTTAAGTCGGCTGAAGATGGCTTAGGCAATCTCTATGTAAGGCTAGGCGAAGGTAGGCCATTAACTTTGATAGCTGCTCATATGGACGAGGTAGGATTCATAGTGAAATATATTACGAGTAATGGATTTCTGAGAGTTGCGTCGCTAGGCGGTGTAAATCCTGGCATCATGCCTGGAACTAGCGTGGCTATTTTGGGAGAGAAAGGAGTAGTTAAAGGAGTATTTGGAACTATTCCTCCTCATCTCCTAAAGAGGGGGAATGGGCAAAGAGAGGTTAGGGTTGAAGACCTGTACGTAGATATTGGCGCTAGTTCTCGTGAAGAAGTGGAAGCTTCTGGAATTAAGCTGGGAACTCCCTTAACTTTCGATACGGATTTTTGGGACCTTGGAGAAGCAGTTTCTGGCAAGGCATTTGATGATAGACTTGGCTGTTTTGCACTTTTGGAGGCTTTAAGAACTGCCGAACCACCTAGCAGGGGCAGCGTAATAATTGCTTTTACTGTTCAAGAAGAAGTTGGTACGCGTGGTGCTTCAGTACTTGCTCATAGATTCAATCCAGATTACGGCATTTCCGTTGAGGGCACCATAGCTTCTGACGTGCCGGGTGTATCGGAGGAGAATTGGGTTACTGCTTTAGGTCGCGGGCCTGCTGTAAGAGTTTTTGATGCGACTATAGTTGCATCCCGACAACTTGTGGACTACGTGTTAAGTGTGGCTGAGTCTGCTGGTATACCTGTTCAGATACAGCTTTCCCCGCATAGTGGGACTGATGCCGGTCGCTTTGTACTGCTGGGCGCACGTCCAGGCAACATTTCAATACCAGCAAGGTATATACATTCTCCGAGGGCGTTATCTATAAAAAGCGACATTGAATATGCGGTGAAAATAATTAGAAAAATTATTGAGAAGCCTCCTCCCTGATCTCTTCTCTTACTTCCAGTGATTCAGGTATTAACCCCTCAGGCTTGAAGATTAGTACTAAGATGAGTATTATTCCGAGGAACACGTAGGTCAGGTAGTTTAGGTCGAAGGGTAGGACCGGCATGTAGGTTTTTGCTATTGCTAAGGTTCTGTCTACGAACAGGTATATTAGCGCTCCAACCGCAGCGCCAAGGTTATTTCCAGCACCTCCTATTATAACCATAACCCATACTATGAAGGTCCGCAGTGGAGCGTAGTCGCTCGGATGAACTATGCCTATGTAAAACGCGTAGAGCGCGCCAGCCGCTCCAGCTATGGCAGAGCCGAGCATAAGTACCTTCATTCTTACTTTTACTACGTCTTTTCCTAGAGCTTCTGCGGCTTCTTCCTCTTCTCTAATAGCTTTCAGAAGCCTACCGAAGGGAGATTTTACAAGCCTTCCAACTATTAGCCATGTCAGCATGGCAATAGTAAACATAAAGGCGGATCTGGTAAAGTCCATTGCGAACCCGCTTAGAAAGCTAAAGGGGTTGGGAGTTTTTGCGCCGAAGGTTCCACATACCAAGGGGTCATAGTTTAGCGATACTATGCGCAGTAGTTCGCCAGATACAACTAGAGTCATTCCCAGATAGTCTTCTCTTAGCCTTATCGATGGGTAGCTTGCCAACCACCCGAGAAAAGCTCCTACTAGGCTCCCGGCTATTACGAGTGCAATAAATACTGCTAGTGCTAGTCCGGCGTGTTGGGCGAGATATCTGGATACTAGGCTTCCTACGTAGACATTGTTCATGCAGTAGTCGAGCTTAGAAAGGTCTATTCCCGCTAGGGGTGCCAGCATTCTGCCAGCTATGGCTCCTACCGTAAACGCTCCGCCTGCGAAGAACATAACTTTGCCGAAGTTCGGTATTCCAGTGTAGCCGTATTCCAAGTTTAGGCTGACTGACAGCATTAGGTATATAGAATAGAAGGCAGTGAAATCAACTATTATCCTCAATATGTCTATCATTTTTTCTCTTCGCCTCCTAATAGCTTTTTGAGGTTTATGCTCGTGATACCTTTTGGTGCAAACAGCAGCACAAGTATAAACATGAGATACGGTATTGCTGGTCTGTAGGCGGGGCTTAAGCCTATTGGCGGCTTAGATAGCAAGTAGATCCCGAGAATCTCTGAGAAGCCTATTACAGCGCCTCCGAGAACCGCGCCGAAAATGTTGTCTAATCCTCCGAGCACGGATGCTGCGAAAACTCTTAGTAGGAGACCCCATCCGGACTCGGGGTCGGAGGGTATCTGGAAGGCTAAGAAGATCCCTGATAGGGCTGCGAGTCCTCCTGCTAGGAACCATGAAACTAGGTAAACTTTTTCGACGTCTACTCCCAAAGTGCTGGCTAGTGAAGGGTTTTCTATAGTTGCCCGCATAGCTGTCCCGAATTTTGTCCTTGTTAGGAAAAGGTATAGGCTAACCACGATTCCGGTAATTGTGAGTGTTGATACGATTAGTACTCCTGGAAGGGTTGCTTCTCCAATAGGTATTGAAAAGTCATATTTTGAAAATGTGAATCCACGGAAGAAAGTTGACGTGATTTTTGGCATAATATCAGCATAAATGTGGAGGCTGCTTCGTATTATTACTTCCACTGCTATTGAGGCTATCATTAGCGTAGTTATTGACCCGCCCTTTTGACCTATGACTCTATAAACGAGAATATAGGTTATAATTGATAGTGCGCCTCCCAATAAAAAGGCTATGGGCATTGAGGCGTATGGGTGAATTCCCAGCATTATGGTGAGCGTGTATGCTGTATAGATTCCTATGACCGCTGTGTCTCCATGAGCAAAGTTGGGCACTTTTAACGTCATGTAGGTTAGTGTGAGGCCTATTGCCAGCGCTATTATCAGGTTGGAAAATGTTATTGCGTCGATGATTACCTCTATCGAGAACATTTACTTCACCCCAAGGTACATTTGGGCAAGCTCTTTGTTCTGGAGAAGCTCACTTGATGATCCTTGGAAAACAGATTTTCCAGCTACGAGAAGTAGCGTGTTGTCGCTTATCTTTAGAGCTGCTTTAGCGTTTTGCTCAACCAGTATTATTGCTGCACCGAAAGTGTCGCGCAGCTGAACTATTTTTTCAAGTATTGTTCTCGCTATCTTAGGAGCAAGAGCGGCCGTAGGCTCGTCCAGCATGTAGAGTTCAGGCTTCCTTAAAACTGCCATAGCTATTGAAACCATTTGCCTTTCGCCGCCGCTGAGAGTCCATACCTTGCGCTCCCAGAATTCTTTAACTTGAGGCAAGAACTCTAATGCTTCTTTCAGTCTTTCCTGATATTCGGATTCTGAAAGAGTGTAGCCCGCAAGAAGCATGTTTTCTTTTACTTTAAGCTTCGTGAAGAGATTATCGGTTTGAGGCAGATATGCAATACCCATCCGTGCTTTTTCATGAGGCTTTTTCCTCGTTATGTCTTCGCCTTTAAAGGATATTTTTCCGTCAAATATTGTGGTAAGACCGAAAATGGATTTTAGGAGTGTGCTTTTTCCGCTGCCGTTTGGACCTATTACAGAAAGTATTTCGCCTTTGTTTATGTTTAAGGAGACTCCGTGAAGTATCTGTAGTTTTCCGTATCCAGCTTTCAAGTTTTCGACCATTAGCAAAGGCATACTTACCACTTCTTAACTTAATTTTTACTAATTATTTTTAGCTAAAATAAGAGTATTAGCCTCCTAGATATGCCTCTACTACCTGCGGGTCACTGATTACTCGGGACGGCTTTCCTACAGATATTACCTTGCCGTGGGACATCGCATAAACCTTGTCTACATAATCTAGCACTATATCGAGACGATGCTCGACTATTAGAAATGATAGTCTTAGAGTATTTCTAAGCGATACTATATGGTCCATTATTTCGTGGGCTAAACTGGGGTTTACGCCTGCAACTGGCTCGTCCATGAGTATTAGCTTGGGTTCTGCCATTAATGCTCTACCTATTTCCAGCAGTTTTAGCTGGCCGCCGCTTAGTTCTGCCGCTTTCTTATTTTTCACGCGCTCTAAGTCGAGTAATTCAAGAACATCGTAGGCTTTCTGCAAAGCTTCTCTCTCTCTTTCTTTCCATTTTTCTGCTCTGAAAAGCGCGTTTATAATGCTTTCTCCGGGATTGCTCCGTACAGCGAGAAGGAGATTATCTAGTACTGATAACTTTTTAAACGGCCTGGGTATTTGGAATGTTCTTACTATTCCAGTCTTGAAAATCTCGTGTGGAAGCCAGCCTGTGATATCAAAGCCATTAAATAATACGTGCCCTTTATCGGGCTTATAGTATCCAGCAATTACATTAATTAAAGTAGTTTTTCCGCTACCATTCGGACCTATAAGCATAACTATGCTGTCGGGCTCCACCCTAATGTTTACGGAATTAAGCGCAGTTATCCCACCGAATCGCTTTGTCACGTTTATCGTCCTTAAATCAGAAACCATTTGAGAAATCACCTCACAAAAAATAATATTAGATTTAAGATTTCGAGCTTCGCCAAGATTATTCGCCTGTCAATTCTACTTTGTCTAGGCTTATTCTGTAGTAGCCTGCAACCGTCCAGCTGTATCCTCCGTCTTTTTGCACAACTTTATATATTACGTAGTCGCCGCCTACTCTGTCGCCGTTTTCGTTAAGGAGGGTCCATCCGCTTACTCCGAAGTATCGTGAGGCTACATCGGGCAGTATTTTCTGTATTATTTCCCCGTCATATGTTCCTGCTTCCAGTATTGCTAGCGCGGCCACCCACGTTGCATCGTATATGTTGTAGGAGTAGCTGTCCGGTTCTTCTCCTGTTATCTCCTTCATTCTCCTTCTGAAAGACTCATACTTAGAACTCTTGGGTGGAGTAAATATTGTCGAGTATACTCCGCCCAGGCTTACAGCTGCATCGCCAGCGTTCTGTATTACCTTACTTGAAAGTGCTAGTCCATCTGTTCCCATCCATGGCACATTAGTGAGCACAGGGTCGTTTTTCGCTGCTGTGAGTATGGCTACTCCGTCATCTTCGAAACATATCGCTAGAACTCCTGCTCCTTGTCCCATGGATTTTACTATGTCGGAAAGCTGTCTTACTTCGGCTGAAAGTTCTTTACTTTCCGGATCATATTTAATAGCTTTGACCCCGCCTCCCATTGCCGTAAATTCCTGCTCAAATAGCTGGTAGAGCCCAGTACCCCACTCGTCTCCTCTGTATATTACGGCTACTTTGCTTAGTCCTAGCTTTTTCGCGAGTAGGGCTAGCGCTCTAGCTTGATACTTGTCGGTCGGGACAAAGCGAAATATGAAGTCGTTGGGAATTGCCAGCGTTACCGCTGTTGAGGAATGGCTTATGACCACTATTTTGTTTTGGTCTGCGAAGTCTTTTACTGCGGCTACCTCGGAGCTTGCTAAAGGTCCTACTACTACCTTTACTCCCTGAGCAGCTAGGTTTTGAATGCTCGCTAAGGCTTGCTCCTTAGAGACTTTTGTGTCCATGTCTATTAGTTTAAATTTTACGTTTAGGCCAAGCTCTTGTACATATTTGTTAATGTCTTCTATGGCTAGCTGAACCGCGGCTTTATGTCTGTTACCATAAGATGATAGGGGGCCCGACAGGGCGAATAGACCTCCTATAGGTATTTCTTCGGGTAGCTGTCTTCCTTTTGCTTGTGTAGCTGGTGATATGAATGGTGCTACGGCTATTCCCGCGGCAAAGCCTATTATGAGGGCTATTACTGCCGCGAGGATTGTCTTGGTGTTTTGCATATGTGGAGGTTTTTAATTTTATGTTATATAATTTGTGATATTCTATTTATTAGAAGTGGAATTTGCATAAATAAAGTTTAGCAGTAAGATTTAAAAATTAAATCTCTATGAGTAAGAGTAATTTTTTTCCTAAAATTTTGATTACATTGAAATTTTATTATAAAATTGTAGATAAGATTTATTATTAGGATGTAAAATTTTTAGCTACCTATGCTATATGTACAATTATGATGAGTCATTTATTTTAAAAATTTATGGTGATATTAGTTCTTCTTTTAGAACATTTATATTTATTTCGGCTGCAATTATTGGAACATTTAGTTCAAAATTTAATAGTACTCTTGGATGTATTTCGCCTAATATGCCTAGGTTCTTTTTGTTGACTACTATTTTTGCCGATCTTCCTGGTATGAAGCTGGGATGATCTATTGGCTCTAGCTTATAGCTGAAGCCAAGCTGCAGTGATAAGCTTTTCAGTACTGCTAGAAGGTCGGTGAGCGTTACTTCTCTGTCTGCTATGGCGAAAGCTAGGTGGCGTTCTTCCCTAGTTTTGGTGCTACTTGTTTCGTCTATGAAGACTACATCGCCTACTTCGAATATTTTCTGCGGGTAGTCTGCGTGCTTGCTCTGTGATAGCACCTCCATTAGCTGTGGGATAAGCCATGTGCGTATGCACGAGTAGTTCTCGTGCTTGGGGTTTAGCACTTCCACTGTGGGTTGCTCGGGTAGATTCATCATGTCGTAGAGTAGCTTCTTGTTGGTCATCATGTAACTATTTACTTCTTGGAATCCATAGCCGACCATCGTTTCCCTTATAATTTTCGAAAAGAATTCAATTGGATGAGGCATTCCTGGATGCGGCGGTGAATAGGGCTCGGGCTTTATATTTTCGTATCCATAAGCCATTGCAATATCTTCCGCTATATCTATTGGATGGAGAATGTCTAGACGGTAAGCCGGTATTTTTACTTCAATCTTTGTCTCACTTATAGGCTTCGCGTCCATCCTCATTTTTTTGAGCAATTCTGAAGCCTTCTCAACAGAAACTTTAATTCCAACTACTTTCTCCGTTAGCGTGTTATCATAGAGTAAAGATTCAGGCGTAAGGTCTGGCGTGACGCCGCTCCATGTACCTTTTATCTCTACTAGTCCTATTGTTTCTCCTCTTTCTGCTATAGATGTTGCTACTACGTTTAGGACTTTGAGTCCCGCCTGGGGGTCCGTGGCTGTAATGTCTATGAATACTTCTTTTGTATCTTCTGTTACTTTCGTATCTTCGCTATTTACTATCGGCGGCATTGAGAGTACTTTACCCTCGCTGTCCACAAGCAGAGGGTATTCTTCGTAGCTTTTTATTAAGTGGCCGTATTCTATACCTTTGGGGTGAAGCTCCAATATCTCTTTTAAGGTTAATTCTTCTGCAAATTCTAGCGGAGTGAACTTTACCTCTTCTGGCTTAGCCTTCGTATAATATATTGGGGGCTTAACTTTTGACAGGTCGTAGACTCCTATCGATACTTTTCTCCTGTCTCTACAGTAGGTTATGTGAAGCTTCTCTTGCAGTTGCATTATTTGTTTTACAGCTTCATTATCCAGCTTAAGCCCATGTATGGTTGCGAAGAAGGCATAGGGGCGGTAGGTAGGTCCATCGACGTGAGCTTTTACTTTTTCCTGCCTTAATATGACGCCGGGCATTCCTAGCTCTATTTCGAGCAAACCTTTCAAAGCTCGCGATAATCCTTCAGCCGAGAACAGGTCAGGACGGTCGTGTGTTGCCTCGTAGTACACGTACTCGCCTTCCACGCCTTCATATTCGCACTTTAGCCTCGGCAGTAAGTCTTCGAGTTCTTCTAGGCTTAAGGTTTTCCCTACAAGCCTTTCGAGGTCTCTTATTGAGACTTCTATTACGGGCATGAAGTCACCTCCACATTTTTACTATGGGTTTACGCCACTTCCTGAGGAAATCCAAATCACGAGTGAAGAGCAGTCTTATATCGTCGATTCCCAGCACGGTCATCGCAATGCGGTCTATGCCTATGCCCCAGGCTGCTACGTTAGATTTCTTTATTCCAAGCCCTGCCAGCATTTCTGGCCTGAACATGCCTCCGGGGAATACCTCTATCCATCCGAGCTTTGGATGTTTTATGAAGCCTTCTACGCTTGGCTCTGTGAAGGGGAAGTAGCCTGGTTTAAGCATTATTTTGCCCAGGCCGAGGCGCTTTGCTATTTCCTCGAAGAAGCCTAGCAAGTGTCTGAAGGTTACTTTTTCTCCCACTATTATTCCCTCGAGTTGGTAGAACTCCATGCTGTGTTTGGGGTCTAAGGTTTCAGGTCTAAACACTCTTCCTAAGGAGAAGCACATGTATTCTCCGTCCCCCCTTGCATAGAGAGTTCTCGCTGAAACTGCGGTTGTCTGGGTTCGAAGTATCAAGCGCAACGCGCGCCTAGGATCCCACTTGTATCCCCAACCCTTCGAGCCGGTCTTCCAGCCGTCCTCGTGTACGCGGGCTATGCGGTTCATCAAGCTTTCGTCTTCTACGCGCCCCTCGTTCGGATATTTTAGGAAATAAGTGTCATGTATCTCTCTAGCAGGATGATCTTGAGCTTGGAATAGAGCGTCGAAGTTCCATAACTCCATTTCGACGTGTGGTCCTTTCATTTCTTCAAATCCCATTGAGACTAGGAGTTCTCTTATGTAATCGAGAAACTCTAGGTATGGGTGCTTCTTGCCCGGATAAATTGTCGGGGGCTCGACTGATAGGTCGAACGGCTTAAAGTACGCTGTTCTCCACGCTCCGCTAGCTAAAATTTCCGGTGTTAAAGTTGTTATGACTGGTGCTTCCTTTATTTTTCCGGTTTTATACAGTTTTTTTAGGTTAGGCGTCGGATAAGCATAGATTTTTCGTCTTGATTTCTTTTTTACTAGCTTTCTTCGTATTAGCGTGGAAAGTACTTGTTCTGGCGCTTTTCCTTCTTTTATTTGCTTTAGAGCTTCTTGCATTTTAGAAAGCTCATCAACCAGTTTGCTCAGATTTTCCTGTACTAATGATATTTTTCCTTTCTCTATTTTTACCGCTTTTGCTTTAGCTAGGACTGAAAGTCCGATCTTAACCTCTTTGTCCGTTAATGGAATGCTGTATTTTGACGCAGCTTTTGCTAAATCTTTAACCACTATTTCACCACTTTTTTCCAGAACCTTCAATACCCTCTGCTCGGGTAAGCCTAGCTCTAAATACCTTTCAGCCTCTGATGTAAGCTCAAATATTTCAACGGTTTCACGGGTTATTGTTAGCAATTCTTTTTCTCTCAGCTCTTCTAAATCTCTCATCAGGCTTTCTCTACTCGTTTTAAATTGTTCAGCAATTTTGTCGATATCCGTGTAACCTTTTATTATCAAGTCTACAATTTTTTTCTGTTTAGGAGGAAGTACAACTGTAGCTTGCTCGTATTCTTTCGGCATTTTGGACCCCACTTAGAGTTGTACATAATTTATTGCCTAGAATATTGATATCTTTTTACCTATTGCCAGCGTAAAATTCATTATATGCTGAGTCGCGGTCCCTCGCTTTCCTTTTTAGATGATTTATAGAGTAGCGGGTTTAGCTTGTTTTCGCGTGCTAACTTTTCAATATGCTCAGCGAACTCGCTTGTATGCGCAATATCAAGTTCCACCAGCTCTTTTAGTATTTTCCATATTTTTTCTCGGACTTCCTCTAACATATGCTTTGGCATATGCCCCACGATAAAAGGATCTTGCAGCCACTTATCAAAGGCCTGCGCTGTCGTTATCACGTGCTGAAAGGCCACTCTGCTGGCTAGTACCAATTCTAACCGATCGGCATCTTTAAGATCCTTTTCCGCCTTGTTTAGAGATTCCAGGAATTGCTTCTGCATAGCAACCCATTTCTTCATTTGGGCACCAAAAATTTCAGGCGATAAACTCATGCTCCCCGTTTGTTGAACGTGAAAGTGCTTAAAAAATGCACGTCTTAGGTTTTTGAGCCGTTCTGCAGTTTACTCCTAGCTTCAGGACAGGGTAAAAGGATGAGGCAGTTTTCGCCTTCCACTTTTTCAACAAGCCCCTTAACATAGAGGACTATGGTTAAAGCCGCAGTTGCTGCATCCAGCTCGTCGAGAGAACACTCTTCAGATAAACCCTTGATACCTAAGTTTCGTAATCCGCTTAGAAGTTGGTGTTTACCCTTTTTCTTGCGGGGCAATCCGAGAACATCTTGGGTTCCTCCGGGAAAAACTTCGTACACTTTTATGCCAGCATCTTCGAGCTTTTTCTTCAGTTTTATACCCCTTGCGGTCAGCGCTTTCATTGGTCCGAAGAGGGGCGAGAAAAGTCTTATTCCACGTCTTAGAAGTTCAAGGTCGCAGTCCCGATAAGGACCAGAAATTGGGAAGCTTAAGGGTGCATCTATTCCTACAATTTTTGCTCCAGACTCTACGATTAGCTTAATTATTTCTTCGTCTTTTTTCACCTTATATGTTTCTGCGTAAAGTTCCAGCGTCATAAAGCATATGGCTGTACTTTTCTTCTCGCTAGCAGCTAGGTCTATGCCCACGACCACTGTTGTCATATAATTTCTTTCTCCTTCAGCTTTTTCACGGCTCTTTTAAGTATTCGCCGCACAGATCCCCGCTTCTCTAAGCCACCCAGTCTCCTAGCAGCAGCTCGTATGCTTCCTTCCTTGCTCACGGCTATCAATACTTCGCGCTCCTTTTCGGTTAGGTCTAAATTTTCTAAGGCCATTTTTGCTATCTGCTCTGGAGTGTACTGTGTCCCTCTAAAATATTCAGGCTCGGAGATTGGGGGGTTAAATTTTTTCTCCCATTCGAAGCGTATTACTGCTATTAGCGCATCTTCCTTTATTCCAGGATAGTGGCCTTTAATGGCTTCTAGCAGTTCCCCGAGACTATTGAAGCCTTCCTCCCTTACTTCATACTCACCTAGACTTCTTAATGGCTTGAAAACTACGCTTGTGACGCGAGCCACTCCTAATATGAGCCCGCCGCAGACGATATATATTAGGTCTCCGGGTTTAGGGAGCCTTTTACCTGCCATTCGTATAGTTATTTTCTTTGCTCCACTGCGCAGCTTTTCACAGTATTTCTTGTTGAAGTGCAGGCTTATAGGCACGCTATGATTGTTGAAATACTTTTTCATTAATTTTTCCGATAATCTGTGGCGAAGAAAATGAATGTTAAGTACATTAAGAATGAAGACATTGAAAGAGTACTTATCGGAGTCCCTTCAGGGCATAAACATCTACGCGTGATACTTATTCTTAAAAATGAAACGTGCCTAGTTTTTTCCGAGGCTTCTATTGCAAATATTCTGAGAGGATTTGTTTTCGTAAAAACTCACCCGGTAACATCTGCAATAGAACTTAAAAGAGCAAAGCTTGAAAAACGTAAACATGGCTTTGCCGAACACCAGTTAATTGAAGTAGAAAAAGAAAGTAGAAAAATTGAGGATGAAATTGCTTCCATTCTTTATGACTCTAGCTCCACTACTACTGCTGTACCATAGGCCGTTATCACTAAGAAACCCTCTAGGATTTCGCTGGTTTCGAAGTCTACTCCGACGACAGCGTTGGCGCCCATCTTTGCGGCGTTTCTGGCTAGATCTTCTATTGCTTCGCTCCTAGTTTTTTCTAGCTCGCGTAGGTAGGCGTAGCTTCTTCCACCCGCCAAGGCTTCTAGGCCAGCAGCGAATCTTCCGAGGAAGCCTCTAGTCCTTATACTTTCGCCGTAGACTATTCCCTTTACCTCTTTAACTTTATATCCTGGGATCTCAGGAGTCGTAACCATCAAGATTTTTTCCATACACTTTTCCTATTTATTTTGTTATATTAATACTTTATTAATAATAATCTATCTAAAGCGCGCCATAAAGGAAGAGTTTATTTATTTCCAGAATAGATAGAGACACGGCGATAAACATGGCAAAGAAGTATAAGATAACAATCGATAGAGATCAATGCATATCCGATATGGCTTGTGTAGCCTTGTGCCCCCAAGTTTTTGAGATGAACGAAGAGGATGGCAAAAGCCAGATAGTTGCCCAGTACAGGGTCGGCGATAACCTAGGTGAGGGCATAATACCCGAAGACCTCTATGAGTGCGCTAAATCCGCAGCAGAAGCCTGCCCCGTACAAATAATTACAATCGAAGAAGTAGAAGAGTAAAATTGATCTAGAAGAAATTTTTAATATATTTTTTAGTCGGGTTCAAGTGCTTCCCAGTCTGATGGATGCAGCTCTATTTCTAGCTCTTTAACTTCTCTCCCGCAATATGGGCAGAAGTAAACGTCTTTTGAGATTATTGCGCCGCAGTGGGGGCACTGCATGTAGAAGTCTCCCATTGGCTTTTTGCCGCGCATCACGACATATCTAATTAGAATGTATGTGCTAAACACTGCTACCCCAGCTATGATGAGTATTGATATAAGCTTTAGATGCGGTAGCGGAAGGTTTTCGTCCTCCAGTTCAATCGTAAATCCCCAGTTTCTAAACTGTGGGGCTAGGTTTTCGCCTGCTGCAGAACTCAGTATTTGAACTAGCTTTGAGTTAGTTTTAATCGATCCTGTTCTCATGGCCTCCTGAACCACTCGACGTATAAAGCTTAGACCTCCGTATTTTTCTGCAAGCTTAGTAACAATGTATTCTGAAGCGGCGTATGCTAGTCCTTGATCGGGTATGGTATTCCAGTTTTGAAGGAAGCTGAAGTCTTTGATGTTTTCTTCGACGTATTTAAATGCTCGTTCTCTTTCTTTTTCTAAAAAGCTGACGTTTATGCCCGCCTGTTTGCATACTTCCAGAGCCACATATTGAGCTGTGCCTTCATGGAACCATCTCAGCTGACTGTTGGCCTCTATTCCTGCCCGCGCGAGTGCCTTGTGGACGTATTCGTGTACTACGGTGGTTTCGAAGTATCCGGGCACGTATCTCAGGAGGGCTATGTTTATCCAGATTGGACCTGAACCGCCGACGTTTATCTCTTCTCCCCTAACGTAGCCGAGCGTTGAGACGTCTCTAAGCCGCGGGAGGAAGAGCTGAAACTCTAGCTTGTCGAAGCTCTCGACAAATACGTAGTCTAGAAGGTTCTTAGTTTTACTATATATGTTGGCTATTTTCTTGGCTAGTCCGGTGTAAATTGTAGGAGCTTTAATTGTAACCTCTGTGCCGTCTATGTTGAAAGTGAAGTTTTTTTCCTCTAAGGGCTGGGCTAGCTGGTATTCTATGGCTACACGTGACCCTACATAGGCGTCTAGAACTATAAATGACAGCTTATTATTTTGCTGGTTGAACGGATGAGGGTCGCTGCGCAATAACTTGCCGAAGTTGTCTAGAGTTACATTTACAAACACGCGCGCATTTTTCGGGGCGCCTAGCAGAGGTGTCATAAACCATGCCCTACTGCCTGTTGAAAGCGATGCGTAAGGAAACATGAACGATATGTTTAGCCGGAAGACTCCGTCCTCGCCCGGCTGGTACGAGATAGTGTAGTTGTCGTAGAAGTATGTTACAGCTGTCTGATTAATGACTTGGAAAGTTCCACTAACTGTCTCAACAGTATAGTTTTCAAATTTAGGAGTGAAAGTAAACGCGCTTCCGGCCTCCGTATCGGATATGAGAATAGATACCGACGCGTTTCCGTAGTCGTAAACGTGTATAAGATAGGTCACGGTAGGTGATGCGTAGACATTACGGGAAAGTATCACTATAAAAGCGAAGAGAAGCATTATGGCTAATATTGTTCTACCCCGCTGTTTTTGAAAATTTGATTCACCCTTGTCCACGGCTTTCATCCACATCAATATCACGTCTCGCTTCCCAATACCCAAGTCTAAGTAAAATCTTCTTCTCTTACTCAAAAAGCTGATATTCTCGTTTATTGATAATAAGTATTAATAAATCATGGTTACTTAACTGATATATCTAGGTTTTAGTTTTCTTGAGCTAGTATGGAAGAAATGTTTGTTCCAGCGGACTGCCACTGTAATTCGGCCATTATTGTTTCGGACATGCATTTAAGAATAGAAAATCCAGCATTCTTTAATTTAATCGCTGAAAAGGTAAAACAGGAAAATATTGAATGCATAGTTTTTCTCGGAGATCTTTTCGATGATTTCCATCGAAGAGCCGAGAAACACGAAGTTGTTGAGAAACTTATCTCGCTAATTAAGCCTCTTTTAGGGCAGGTGAGAAAAATAGTTTACATTACTAGCAGAAGCTCCCATGACCCTATAATTTCAGAAAAAATAATTGCTGATGTCGAGGGTACCGAGATTTATGTTTACCCGCATCCCCTAAGAATACAGATATCAGGAATCAGATTTTACCTTACACACGGAGAAATAGTAATACCTAATGGAGCTGTCGCTTTCGTCGTTAACACTGTTGCTGCTTTACTTGGAAGGGAGTTGTATATTGAAAAGAAATTAAAAGAAAGAATCCGAAGTGAGAGTTCATGGCTAGTTATGGGTCACACACATATTCCGGGAATAGACTATGAAGCGAAAGTAGCAAATACAGGAAGTTGGAGGTCTAAATGGCTGCTTGGCCTACCATACTGGAGAAGGCCTACGCGAACAGGAGTATTAGTAAAAAATTCTAAAGTAAAGCTCGTTAAGTTTTAGTTCTAGCTGTTTTTAAAATTCTAACTATCTGCACGGCTAAAGCTCGAGCCCTTCTCCATTCGTGTTCGTTTACGGCTTTCTGGAACGCGTTGAGTAGCGGATCTATTTTTTCCTTTAGCCCGTTGTATAGAGTTGAGTTGTGCCTTGCTATTTTGTCTAGTATAGCATTTACGCGTTCTAAGAATCGTTTAGCCATTCTCTCCAGTCGCACTGACCTTATTTTTGACAGTAGTTCCCTAAGTGCGCGGTAAGCTTTGCTTAGATCTTCTCGAGCCTCTTTTACAGCTTGTGCCGCTTCACGTAGTTTCCCGTTTTTGAGAAGCTCCTGAGCCTTGTCTAATTTTTTATTTGCGCTGAGAATTAAGACTTCTATGGTATTTACGGTTACATTTGCTTTTTCTAGCCTTTTTACAACTCTTTCAAGCCGTTGAGCAGCACGTCTAAGTTTTACGATTGACGCTGCAATTCTCCTTTTAATGGCTCCGCCAAGACCGAGTTTTTTCACTGCTTCCTTGAGTTGTGCGAAAGCTGCACGCATTTTCTTAGCAGCCTCAGTGCAGTTACCGTTTTCATATAGGGTTCTCGCTTCCTCAGCTAGCTGGTTTGCCTTGGAAATATACCCTTCTATGACGGGCTTCTTGCCATGTTCTTCGGCGTATTGCATTATTCTTTGTTGGCTTCTTTCATATGCTTGAAGTATTCGCGGAAGAACTTGACATATTGATTTATGGTCCTTCGGCGCTGGCTGCTGTGTTGATAAATGTGCAAAAGCGAGCACCGAGATCAGCAATGTGAATGCAAAAGCCAGCCCCAAGATTTGCTTTACTTCCATTTTATCACCCGTAAATACTTGCAAGATTGCATATATATGGAAAAACTTGAAAAACGGATGAAAAACATGCTGTGCTACCTTTTTTTAAGTCTTACAAGGCTTCCTCTCCGCGTTTTCTTTATTGAAACATATCCGAGCTCCTCTAGTTTTTTAATCTTCCTCCACACTGTTGTTGTAGGCAGTTCAAGATATTCTCTGATCTCGCTTTGATAGGCCTCGCCTCCTCTAGATTTAAGGAACCTTACTATCTCTTCCTCAGTCTCTGTGAGCTCCGCTTTTTCGCTCTTCCTTCGTACTATAAACCTCCAAGCCATCAAAGCGGCAATAACTGATATGAAAGCCGCAAATATCAATGGCATGTAATCTTTACTTTTTTGTCCTTCCCCCTTCGGCAAGACAGCGAACTCGATGTAGACGTTGTCTGTAATGTTGGAAAACTCTATTTTTAATCCGCCGTCTTCTGCCTCAATTAAGTCTGGTAAAGGTTCGAATGATAGCAAGGCAGACTGGTTAGGTAGGTGAATAATACAGGTTCCGTTGATTGGCGGAAGAGAGAGTTTATATACTCCTTCTTGCTCGATGACTGCATTCTCCACTACATATGAAATGTACAGCTCTTTTTCACCTAGTAACTCTATAGTTAGTACCTGTCCTGTTAGATTGAAAGGTATTGGATCCCCCTGTTCGTCAACAACCAGCAGGTACATTGGCTGGCCGAGAAGAACAACATGCAACATTAAAGTTTCATTGTTAACTATGAAATGGTGTGTAGCTTCTATGGATCCGTCGGGATATACTGTCACATTTACACTTTGCTGGGGTTGGCAGTGTACTAGACTGTAGAAGCAGAATATTAAAGCTAGGAAGATTACTGTCTTTCGCATAGGCATACACCATGATAGATAAAGAGCGTCAGAACGGGGTTGTGTCGTCACGCTTTCTCAGTCCCCGAAACGTCATCATCCCAAGTAATTTCCGGAATTAAGTCTGAAAGTGCCTCTCTTATTATTTCGCTTAGAGACTTATTCTTAGCTATAGCTATTCTCTTAAGCTGCTCGTATACTTCATCTTCTACCCAAAAAGTTATAACTTTGCTCTTGCCCACTGCTATCACCTAGTCGGACGGATAGGTTATTACTAGTTTTTCTTGCGAATAAAGTACTACTTCTATAACGTTTTCTATGCTGCTTGTACGTATTTTGGGTAGCAGAACGTTTTCTACTTGGAATAATCCCGCCATTTCAGAAGCCCTAACAACTATGCGGATGGGTCTTTCTCCTTTTTCGATGTATACCTCTTTTATTGAGAGAGCTGATACCGCATGTATATCTATTTTTCCCATTTTATATGGCAGTCTTGCCCTACCTTCGGACATGTCGAGACCGTCAGCTATTTTCACAGCTCCGGCTTCCGGAGTTAGGCATTTGGCGTTGTAGGCTGTAGCATAAATTGTATGCAGTATTTCTTGCCGTAGAAGAAAGTGGTTCCTTCTTTTTGTTCCGTAAATTTCTTGAAGGAGACGATCTAGGATGTCTTTCGCCAGCAGCGCGCCTATCTGTTCGTGATTATCTCGATGTATGGAGTTGCCTATATCGTGTAAAAAGGCTCCGGCTACGACTATTGTTTTAACGTCGTTGAAGTTTTCCGCCGTTCCGTCCTTTAGGGCGCGTGGTTCTATGTCGTTCTCCTTTAGCCTGTACAGTATTTCTAGAGCTGCTCCAGCTACTATTCGGGCATGGACGGGGCCGTGATCGTTGTAGCCGAGCCTGGAAACGGCCATTATGTTGCTCATGCGCAGCAGGCTTTGAACCTCTTCATCATTTTCTAGAACCTCCACCACTCGCCTAACGTGCTCGTCCCTGTTCATGTGATCTATCAAAAGCTTCGGCGTTACCTTTACGCGTTCCATAGAATCCCCCAGAGAGTTAATTTAGCACCACGTATAATAATATGGTGCAAGAAATGGAGTACGTGAACCTTGGTCCTTCAGGCTTGAAGGTTTCTAGGCTCTGCCTGGGTACTTGGTTTCTGCCTCGGCTTTCAGAGGTTGACGAGTATGGAGTTCCTAAAGTAGATGTCGACGAGTTTAGGAGGATAATGCGCAGGGCTGTTGATGAGGGATTGAACTTCATAGATACTGCTAACCGTTACCATGGCGCCCAGAGCCCTGTGGATCTTAACCACGTGGGAAACGCTGAACGGGTGCTTGGAAAGGTTTTGAAAGACTATGATAGGGAGATGTTCGTTATTGTTACTAAAGTATGCGGGCGCATGGCTCCCTGGCCTAACGGCGCCGGATTATCTAGAAAGCATATAATGTGGCAGATAAAGCAGAGCCTGCAGAGGCTTCAGACAGACTATGTGGACGTATACTTGACTCACGTGCCAGATCCAAGCACGCCGAAGCTTGAAACCTTACGGGCTTTGAACGATCTTGTCACGCGGGGCTTGGTGCACTATATAGGCTCTTCGAATGAGTCGCCTGAAGGCATTGTGGAGTCGATGGAGCTCGCGAAGCTTTACAATCTGCACTCGTATATAACGATCCAAGAACGCTACAACCTGCTGGACAGGGAAATCGAGAAAACTAAGGTGCCTATAGCAAGGCACTACGGTTTAGCCATTATGGCGTATTCTCCTCTGGCACAGGGTCTGTTAACTCCCAAGTATCTGAAGGGAGTGCCCGAGCTTTCACGAGCAAAACTCACTTCGTGGCTAGGAAAGTACTTGACAAAGGATAACCTGCAGGTAATTAGAGAACTTAATGAAATAGCCAAAGAGCTTGACGTTACTCTGCCCCAGCTTGCGATAGCATGGATACTGCATAAAGAGAAAGAGCTGGGCGTAACCATTATTCCAGTAGTTGGTGTCTCGAAGTACGAGCACTTCGAAGACAACCTCGCAGCTCTAGACGTACGCTTAGACGAAGACACCATCGAGAAAATAGAAGCTATAGCGGCTAAATTCAGGAAGCCACGTTAAAGCTAGCTTTAATCCTTTTACCTAAGAATTTATTTCGCCATTAACCGGGGATACAGAGTATTCACAGAAATCTGATACTTTTTTTCTATGCTCCTAAATTTAAATTAAAGCTATCAGACTTGAAAAAGATAGCAGAAATATTATTCTAATTTTAATATGCATCTAATGGATAGTTGTAACATTTTCTAAGAAAACGTAGAATTAATAAACAAGGTTGTTTTCGAAAGATTGGATGATGAAGCGACGGTCTCTTGAGTAATGAAGATTCTTTTCGCAACTGACGTTTTTAAATGATACATGTATAATATATCTGATTTTAGTCATTAGTTACCTGACATTTTACGAGATAATTATGAATAAAAGTTAAATATATAATGAATTTTAATTGAAACTTATGAATAATATATAACCTTTTTTAATATGAAAGATAATCATTATTGGGCGCTCTGAGGGGGATGATCCTGCCCCGCCCCATTAAGAAGAATATCTTCTATCTTCTTTTTTAAGAAGATAGAAAAATGGGCTGCGGAAATTGACACTGAAGAGTTGAAAAAGCTTGGAGAATATGAGGTTACAGGAGATTCAATTATATGTCCCTACATTGACCCTTACATTGAAGGAGGAAAAGTAGTAAAAATAGTAAAACACAAAGGAAAATATATGATTACGGCAGGAATATACGATCAAGGTGGGTATACAGAGGAATATTATATTGCAATATTATTTTTATGAATTTAAATTTTAAAGTTTTATTTATTAAACTTTTTAATCTTATTTAATTTTAATTTCATTAAAATACATGTGATAGATTTTTAAAATTTCTCAGCTATGAATTCGCAGAAATCATCTCCTTTAGCGATGCATTTAGTTTCTATGACCCTAATGTTTGAGTTTAATAGTGCGGATATAAGGCCGCTAATATGGCCCCTTATAAGCTGGCTCGCAGGTCTATCGGAGCCCCTGAAAGCCTCGCATTCGAAGGAGTCGTAAAGCCTCAAAACTATCCTCATGAGTAATGGTTTGTATTCAACTAGCTCCACGCGACCCCAACCACTAGCCTGATAAAATTTGAGGGCTTCAACCAGCAGCTCCCTACCCCTCAAACCCAACTTCTTAGAAAAATACTCGCCCAGAAACCTGCCCCCTGAATAGGCCATGTGGTAAAGGAATACCGCCGCAGTATCGCCGAGCTTCTCGTAGAGACCTTTAATCTTTCCTTGCACTCCCTTCTCATGGAAAATTATAGAGCGAATTCCCGGGAAAATGTAGATAGGGAAAGCAAGCTCATCCGCCATGAAGCCTTTAACAGGCGATTTACTATAATATACTTCACTATTGATTGTCGATTCTAGTTCTCGGACAAAATCTTCAACCTTAACATCCACGTTAGTAAAATCTGCAAAAACAAAAACTTTCCCCACCGGGGGGGGGAGCGCGGGGGTAAAAGTATAATCCATATACGAGTAAATAGATAGTAGTTTGATGCCGAACCTATCGAAAACATTTAGTGCCTTAATTAACTTTTCATGCATGCGGTCAACTCTAAAATAAAACTCAACTATTTCACTACCTTTTTTGAAAACTACTCTGGACAAGTATTTCTCAAACATCTTAAAGACCCTTAATTCTAACTCTTGCAAAAAATTTTTATTTATAAATAAATTTAAACATTTCGTTTACTTTCTCGTTTATTTTTTAAAACATTACGATAATATTGATCTAAGAAACGTTTTTCTTCTAAATATTTATGGATTTTATTAAGTATAATTTATAATTTTAAATATTCGGCTCCTATCAGAGCCGCCTTCGATTCCCGGCTCATATTTGAAAGGCTTAATAATGGCCGGGTTGGCGGCGGAGCACCCGTTAATGGTGTATGCGTCGGGGAAAATATGCTTTGCTGAAGCAAGGAGTTTGCACACCCATCCTATACCTCACTCTCGGGCCTCGGGATATGAAAGGAGGCTAAGGATTTTACGGATTTTAGCATCGTCTAATATGCCCTTAAGCGTTCGAGACTTGGTTCGAAGGTCTAGGCTTCCCCGCAGGACGCTTTACTACTATTTGAGGCAGCTTTTAGCATTAGGGCTGGTTGAGAGGCTGGGTAGGCCCAGGTCTCCTTCGGTAGTTTATGTGATAACCAGTCGTGGAAGGGAGTATTTGGAGAGAGGCAGGGTTTCGCTTGAGTCTGGGTGTGCAAACAG
>JAPDKD010000051.1 GCA_029258735.1 archaeon
ATAGAGACTCCTGACCACGAGGGGGATTTGGACACAGTGCCGTTCGACAACCTCGTCAAGTACATCGGGGCTTTGAGGGAGATAACTGCTAGCTACTGCGGCGACAGTAGGATAGAGTATGTGCTTCCTTTCAGGAATAAGGGCGAGGTTATCGGCGTCAGCCTTACTCACCCGCACAGTCATGTCTATATTCTTCCCTTTGTTCCTCCCCGGGTTGCCCGCGAGCTGGTAATGTTCGAGAAATTTAAGGAGGAGAGGGGCGGCTGCTTGCTCTGCCACGTATTAGAGCTGGAGAGAGAAGATGGGGTTAGAATGCTCTACGATAATGGGGGCTTTGCTGCTTTCCTTCCGTTTTATGCTATGTGGCCCTACGAGGTGCACGTAGTTTCTAAAAGGCATTTTCCGAGCCTATTAGAGCTTAGTAAAGATGAGGTTGAGGAGCTGGCTGATACGTTAAAAGTTGTCGTAGCCGGATATAACAGTCTTTTCGGATTTAGTCTTCCCTACATCATGGTTATGCATCAGGCTCCCTGTAGGCATGGCAGAGATCTTTATCACTTCCACCTGGAGTTCTATCCTGTTCATAGGACTATGGATAAGCTGAAGTACCCGGCGGGTATTGAATGGGGCGGCTGGGTATTTACGTACGATGCATTGCCCGAAGAAAAAGCCTCCGAACTAAAGGAGGCTTTCAAAAAAGGAATAGATAGACTTAGAAATTTACCTGAAAAATACGAGGTTAAAGGCAAGGTATACGTCTAGAAGCGAAAAGTAGAAAAAAGAACTTTTTTACAGACTATGATATATAGGCTTCTGCTATTTCTATTTTACTTATTCCTTTGGGCTCGTACACTAGCCTTATAAATGGAAAGTCTTCTTTCACCTTATATGTTACTAGATTGTCCTCTACATTTATAGAGTTTATGGTTGACCACGTGTTTCTGCGAGTATAGGCCTGTATTGATAGTTCGCCTTTGCCGGAGGCTTTAAACAAAAAGGTGGTGTTTACTCCTAAGGCTGGAACGGGGTGCGACGCGACTTTTTCCTTGTACATGATTCCATCTATGAACAAGTTTTTCCCGAATTCTCTAAGCCTTATTATTATGGAGGGAGAGGGAGACCCGTCTAGCACGCGGAGCTGCCATGGATGTATATCGTTCCATGTCCATTCCTTATCGAGCGGCCCGCCATCAATATCCAGTAACATTGCCATTGACGGCGACGGTCTTAACGCTGTTATGCCTAGAGAATATGGGGCTCCCTCATGTATTAATTGAGACCTTTCACCATCTGCTAGTACCGCCACTGCTTTGAGCTTCGAGTCTACGAACCATAGTGCTAGGTGCTCGTGGACTCTTATCGTAAAGGTGTGCCTTAATAGGCTCAGGTTTAACCCGTTGACTGGTATAGTCATTACCAAGGGCCCTTCATCTGACCAGGCTCCGGCGTAGGCTGAAAGTGCCTTGTTTTTGTAGAGGAAGTGCACGACTCCGCCTCCGAACAGGTCCTCTACTTCGAAGCCGAACCAAAGCATTGGGCCATCTTTCCAAGCTGGGAGCCTGGCGATTAGCTGGAAAACGCCGTATTTGAATACATCTTTTGACCTTATTGAGAGCGTTGTTAGGCCTGGGGGGCGGCGAAGCATTGCTTTTTTGAAGACTGTGTATTTGGATTCTTCCCAATTAATGATCCAGTATTTGGATGGATCTTCCCGCCGAAATACTTCACCATCGTCTTTCGGCTCGCGAACCCAGCAGTAGAAGTAGCCTTCCAAGCCTTTTTCCATTATTTCGCCGAACCTTATTTTTCCCATTTTTATCCAAAATAGTTTTTAAAAGAAGAAACTTTAATACATGATTCTTACTTATTTTAGGTCTATCCCCTTTATTTGCCTAAATACTAAAATCCTTAAATAGACTTAGTCGCTATAATACTTAAAAAGAAACGAAAGGAGAAAGGACTAGGTAAATATTATTAGTTTTGTGCTGTTTCTTAGCGGTGACATATTTGAAGATATGGCCTCGATGTATCCCGTGCATTTACGATGTTCGCGTTAGAGAGATACTGGAGTCCAAGCTTGAAGGCGAGAAGAAAATCGAGGCTCTGAGAGAGTTCACAAGATACTTTGCTGATCTTATTACCCCTGGAGCATCAACCATAGTCTTAGCTACTGTAGGCTTCAGAAAGGTTAAGGAGCTTCTTGGGGAAGAAGACATCTACAGGGAGTTTAAGGAGAAATCTTATAGGATGGCTTTAAGCGTGGTCGGAGATGTTAGGAAAGAAGCGTTGGGTAAAAGCGCCTATGAAAAGTTCCTCTACCTCGTTAAGGCTAGCATAGCAGGCAACATTTTAGACCCCGGCGCTCCCTTGGGTAGGGGGCCGGAAAATTTTCTCGAAACTATACGAAGACTAAAGCTCGCAAGGAATGAGACTAGAAAACTTTACGATCAACTTGAGAAAGCGAGTAAAGTAACATTTCTGTTAGATAACGCTGGCGAGGTTATTTTCGACGCCTTGCTTCTAGAGGAGTTGAAAAATATGGGTCTAAGCTTGGATATCGTTGCTAAGAGCCTGCCTTATCAAAATGACGTTACAGTCGAAGAGGCTAGGCGTATAGGTTTAGACAAGTTTGGAAGAATATTGGGAACTGGCTCTGACTCTGGCGGCGTAATTAGGGGAATGATATCCGAGGAAGTTTTCAAGTCTATGGAGGAGGCTGACCTCGTAATCTCTAAGGGGATGGCAAATTTTGAGTCTTTTCTAGATGAAATGCCGAGGGCTAAGATTTTCGTGATGCTGGTTGCTAAGTGTCTTCCGGTTGCTATTGCCGCTGGCGTTAAGCCGGGCGAGGCTGCAGCTTTCTTCCTAAGGGTTTAGGCGGAGTATTACTGTATCTTTTTTAGGTTTTACTTTGGCGAGGGTCTCCTCTTTAAGCTCTTCTTCATCTGCTCTCATTCTCTTTAACGGGTAGACTAGTATCTCCTCTTTTTGGCGTAGAAGTATAATGTATTTGCTGTTTGAGCGTATAATTTTGCTCAGTATTCCAGGCATTACGTATAGTTGGGGCGTGCCGACTATGTAAACTTCTCCTAGTTTTGGCGCAAAAACGTATAGGCGGACTTCGTCGGGGCCTAGCGTTCCCTCTATACCTTCCCCGCTCCTTATTATGCCGTGCTCGCCTGTGAAGTATTCGTAGTAGAAGTATTCGCCGCTGAGCTCCGCGTCTTCAGGCTTTACGCTGTAATTTAGATCTTCTTCTCCTCTGTATATGTTGAACACGGCCACTAGCCCGTAGTTTCCAGCCCCCTCTACGTAGTAGTGGTTGAAGATTTTTAGCGGAACCTTCTGGTTGTAGGGGTCCAGCATTAGTATGTCTTTGCACGGTAACGCTGGCTGAGCGGGGCGTGGCAGCCTTCCATCTCGAAGAGCAAGTGGACTTGCAACTTTTTCCACGATTTTCTCTGGCTCGTCTGTTATGTATACTGGGCCTCCACTGACTGCTCTGGCCACTGCCTGGGGCACGGCTAGCGGGTCGTGGGTTTGGAACATGTCCCAGTCTGGCCATACTATCTGCGACATCCAGAGAGCATTATATGCATTAAAGTAGAGGTGCAGCCTGTCGCGGGATTTTAAATGAGGCACAATGTAGTCTACGCAGTTTCTTGATACTGCGCTTCTCAGCCAATTAAAGGCGTGGTCGGGGTTCATGGCCATGCAGTTTAGGACTTCTAATCCGTTTACGTACGCAGCTCCTTCCAGCCCTTCGTGAAGCATGCGTGATGCTTCTTCGACTGCGAAGTGCTCAGCGTATGCGAGGCCTACCACGAACTGATTGTCTACCTTAATGAAGTCTATGCCTGCTTCTCGGAGAATTTTGAACCATTTGTTGTAGAAGTGGAACGCGCGTTCCGGCTTGGGGGCTAGCATATCGTCTATCTTTACGAGTTCCTCTGAGAGCTTTTCTGCGAGAACGCTTTCCTTGTCTATGCCTTTCCAGTATCCGTTAAGGGTAAGCCAGAGCCCGACATAGCGTGCCCCTAACTTTTTGATTTTATCTACGACACCCTTAAGCCCCGTAGGGAATTTTACGGGATCCGCTTCAAAGTCTGATAGTGCCACTTCTCGCTGCTTCATCCAGCCGTCGTCGATGAGGAGATACGTTATTGGAACTTTTTCCCTTATTTTTGTGAAGCCTTCTACGATCTTTTTCTCGTCGATATTTCTCCAAAAGGCGTTCCACGTGCACCAGCCGAGGTACTCAAAGACTTCGGGTAGCCGCTTGTTCCTTCTAAGCGCGTGCTCCTTTCCCAGGAACTTGAAGGCAGCCTCATAGGCCTTTGACACCGCTTTATAGGGGTTCTGGTCGAAGGAGAAGACGAGTAGGCCTAGCTTGCTCCACTCCCTCTGCGTCCAGGCGTTATGCACGGCTCTGAAAGAGCTTTTGCCGGGCTCTGTTAGGTAGCCTACGAAGCCTTCGCCGCTAATTGGGAGGACGTATAAGTAGCCTTTCTCTCCCTCGAAAAGTATCTGAGATATTTTCAATTTTGCTGGAAGTTCGGCTAAGTCTTCTCCGTGCCAGGGATAGGTCCATGGGCTCACCATGTCCTCGCCTATGTCTAGCTTTACGGGGTATTTGTAGGGCTCGACTTCTTTTCTGAAGTAGTCTGGGGGGTCGTAGGAGTAGTTGAAGGCTAGGAACCTCTTGCTCCCGCCTATATCTACCTGCACCTCTACGGCTTTTCCGTTGGCCGCTGCTTTGCCATCTTCTATCCATAGTAGTTTAAGTTGGGGCTCGTCCCTAATCCCTAGGGATGCTTTGCCGTCCCTTGAAATTAGCTTGTAAACCGAGTTTTCGGATAATATTTTTTCGACTGCTGATAGGTCTCCTCTTATGGATATCTTGAAGCCTAGTTTTAAGCTGAAGCCGGGAAAGAGGAGAGTAAGCGTGTCTGAATCCATATTTTATACTCTAAGATGCATCTACTTAAACTAGTCTTCTGTTGTGAGGCTGTTTTGGAGCGACAAAACTGCGATAAGTAGAAGAATTCGATTTTCTAAAACATTTTTAAATTTGCGTTTTTCTTATCTGTGTTGGGCTGTTATGATGGTCTCCTCGAATTTTACTGTAGGCGCGTGGTTCGTCGTCATGATTTTCTGCATAGCTTTTGATTTAGGCTTCACCGTCTACAAATACGTCAAGAGAAGGTTTGACGAGATTTACAGTGCTGAGAGCGTTCTCCCGAAGAGGATAATTCACGGTGTGGTTTACCTCATATTTCTCGTGCTGGCTTATGAGGCGATTAGGGTTAGAGTGGAGGGAGAGCTGTTTGCTGGCCTGCTTTTCCTAGTGTATATAGCGCTCTCGGCCGTCGCGTTCTTTATAGCTGTGGATATAGTTGTTTCGCTTCGTAAGTTAAGGAGGAAAAGGATAGCTTGACACCGATAGAAACTTTCTCACTTATATTTCTCGCTACCATACTTCTCTTAGTCAGCGAGATAGAGCATAAAGTAGTTGTAGCGCTACTAGCGGCTGTCTTTAGTGTCTATTTTGGCGTCTCGTATGGGCTTTACGAGATAGAAGACGTTTATCACATGATGGACATGGAAACTGTGCTCTTCATTGTCGCGAGCCTTATTCTTTTTGAGTCGCTTAACGAGACAGGGTTCTTCAAGTTTTTGAGTCTTTTAGTTTTTAAGAAGCTTAGGCTTAAGGGGCTTTTCGTAGTTTACTTGTTGCTGGCTTTCGCGACGCTGTTTTCTGGCATTGCCGAGAACACTATTACTATGATTATTATGACGGAGATTACTTTGAGCGTCTTTACGCCTAGGAGGATCGATCCGCGAGCCACCGTAGCAATGGAAGGCGTAATGAGCAATGTTGGTGGGCTGCTTCTACCTATAAGCTCTATTCCCGGGCTTATAGTGGCTACTCGAAAGAACATAGGAGCAGAAGAGTTCCTCGTAATAGATACTCCGCTGATATTTATCTTGCTGGGAGTCGCCATTCTATACTACAGGTTAGTGCTGGCTAAGCAAGAAGCTAGGATAGAAGAACTTCAAGTTGTCGTTGACGATCCTTGGAAAGCTGTGGAAAATAGGAGCGTTTTAGCGCGTTCTCTCTTGATTTTTTCCTTGTTTATAGTTGGAGTTCTGGTGTCAGATAAGCTTGGCTTTACTCCTTCCTATGTTGCCTTCTTCTTCGTTACTCTAATGTTCATGTTTAGCGGCGAGAATCCCGGGAGAATTCTTTCAAAAATTAGCTGGGATGTGCCTTTCTTCGTGGCATGCTTTTCTATATTTGTTGAGAGCTTAGATAGGGCTGGCGTGCTGGCCCTTGTTGGCAGTTACTTGGAGCCTCTCATCAGTGCGAGCGCCTTTCTCGGGCCTTTCGTGCTTCTCCTGATTTCTGGGGTATTCTCGTCGGTTATTGCTAACGTTTCTGTGGTTCTTCTGCTTCTTCCCATAGTAGACAGGATTTCCAGCATCAGCGGGCTTAATCCGCATCCCCTATACTGGTCGATGATAATTGGCAGCAATATTGGGGGCGGGTTAACGCTTTATGGCTCTGTACCTGTCTTAATGGCCGCCTCCTTAGCCGAAAAAGGGGGGCACAAGATTAGTTTCGGCCTTTATGCGAAGAAAATTGCTCCGGCTGTATTTCTTCAGCTGTTAGTTTCTGATTTTTACATTCTTTTGCTTGAGATTCTGGGCGTGCTTTAATTTGAAGGAATCCTTATTTCCACGATTGCCATTATTTAATATTGATTTATATGGAGGAGGGGCTTTTAGCTCTGTTTGCGGGTATTATTGAAGAAATTGCAAAGCTTATTCCCAGCATTTTAACCGCTATCGCTGTCCTCGTAATTGGGTATATTGTGGGTAAGGTTACGTCTAAGGTTGTGGTTGAAATTGCTAGGATGGTAAAGCTGGACGAGAGCTTCGAGAAGTCTATGGTTGGCGAGCAGTTTAGGAAGGCTGGCTATCCTCTCTCAAGGATGCTTAGCATTGTTACCCGCCTAGTTATCTACACGCTCACAATACTCGCTGCACTCTCTTTCTTGAATATACCGTATTTCGAAGAGGTTAGCGTTTCGATAGCTCTATATCTTCCCAGGCTTGCAGCTGCCATAGTAGTGTTCCTTTTCGGCACAATACTTATTGAGTGGCTTTCCAACATGTTTGAAGGCATTGTTCTCGAGGAATCTGTTCCGGAGAATATAAAGACTATTTTAGGGGCAGGATTCCGCTTCTTCTTCTACATCTTTCTTATCTTCATTGTTTTCGAAGTTGCTGAAATAGCTCCCGCCGTTACCGCGTCTATAGCGCAAGCAGTTTTTCTCACAGTCGCTTTAAGCATTGCACTGTCTTTGGTACTTATTGTGGGCTGGGGGCTTAAGGACGAGGCTCTCTTCATAATTTCTAGAGAAGGCGAACTCATTAAGACGGGAATGTACGTTGAGGTTGGAGGAATTAAGGGAACCATCGTTGGCATAACTTCCTTTATGGTTCAGATAAGAGATGAAGAAGGCAATGTTCACGTAGTTCCGAAAAGGATGTTTTTCAAAAGTGGCTTTAAAATTCTCAAAAAAGAAGCGTAACATTGCTTGAGCTATATTTTTATCCTACGGCTGATATTTTTACAGTAACGAGGAAGTGGGAGAGATGGTGGAGGAAACGGAGCCTCTGATAATTGATTTACATTTAAGGAGTATTAAAAATAAAACGTTATTCGTGCCTTTAACTGATCCTATTATGATCTTGTATTCAGTCGCCGACTATATTGTTAACAGGCTTGACATGTCCCCGAAGCTCTATGTGAGGCTTCCCGGCATGCAGTCGACAATGTTAGCTGTAAAGGGTGCCGCAGTGCATCCAATAGTGATTTTCGGAGCCGCGGGTCTCCCCTTAATGGTTCTAAGAACACCTCCTCGCATAGGCGAGGAGGCATTTAAATTATATAGTTATTTAGCGAAGGTAATTGTTGACTGGGCTGAACGCAACGAGTTTGAGCGAATAGTTATGATAGATGTTAAGCCTGCTACTTCAGAAGATTCTAAGGTTTATTTTGTAACTGAGGAAAAGCTTGTGGAAAAGATTGCGGGCATGGGGTTTACGCCGTACTCTGGTGTCTTCACTTCTGAAGCTTCATTTTTCTTGGATGAGTGTTTGCGAAGTAGGGTTGACGCTATATTGTTCATAGTAGAGTCGAAGAAGGTGAAGATACTGCTGGACGCTTATAGGAAGAGGTCTCCAGAGGCTGTTGAAAGAGCTCTTCAAAGTGTGGCTGAACATGATGAAGAAGCGGTTAGGAACGCTATTAAGGCTTTAAGTAAAGTGTCCGGCGTTAATATTCCGCTGGATAGGCTGCCAGACTTCATTAAAGAGGTCAGCGAGGCTTTAAAGGAATCTATACCGCAGCTAGCTAGGCGGGCGAGGCCGAGCACGTTTGGCATAGCTTAAAAGGTTTCTCTAATATTTTCTTTGAGAAAATTATAAATTTGTTTGAAGTGTATTCGCTACTTGCTATAAGGAGGGATGTGATATTGTTGAAAGTATCAACGATAGAGGGCGTTTTTTAGAATTTCTCCGCAGCATAGAGTCTAAGTGGCAGAAACGCTGGGAGGATGCTAGGATCTTCGAGGCCGACTCTAACGCCTCTAAGCCTAAGTTTTTCCTGACCGTTCCCTACCCGTATACCAGCGGGCCTCTGCACATAGGCCATGGTCGAACCTACACTATAGGAGATGTAATTGCACGCTACAAAAGGATGCAGGGACTTAATGTGCTGTGGCCGATGGCTTTCCATATTTCAGGCACCCCTATAGCTTCTATAAGCGCTAGAATAGCTAGGGGCGAAGAAGAAGCCATCAGCCTTTACAAGTCATATGTGTCGCTTTACGTCAAGGATTCCCAAGAAGTAGACCGTATTGTTAAAAAATTTGTTGACCCGCACGAGGTGGCGCGGTTTTTCTCAACTGTCATTATAAATGATTTTAAGAGTCTAGGTTTCAGCATTGACTGGCGCCGCAGATTCACTACAGGAGACCCCGAATATCAGGCTTTTATCACGTGGCAATATCTTCACCTAAAAGAAAAAGGCGTGCTTAAACGTGGGGCTCATCCCGTTCTGTACTGCGTGTGGGATAAGCAGGCAGTGGGCGAAGATGATATTAAGGGCGGTGACGAGATAGGGCCCAGCGTAGCTGAGTACGTTGGCGTAAAGTTTGAAGTAGAACCCGGTAAGTACCTGGTTGCTGCTACCTTTAGGCCCGAAACTGTCTTTGGGGTCACAAACGTCTGGATAAATCCCGAGGAAACTTACGTTGAAGCTGAGGTTGACGGTGAAACATGGATAGTTTCTAAGCAGTCAGCTTGGAAGCTGAGCTACCAGAACAAGAAAGTGAAGATAAAAAGGGAGTTTAAGGGTAAGGAGCTGGTGGGTTTAAAGGTTGAGGCGCCTCTAACTGGGCGCGTGGTTCCAGTTCTTCCAGCCAAGTTCGTTAACGTGGATGAGGCTACTGGCGTCGTTTACAGCGTGCCTGC
Organism: archaeon; assembly: GCA_029258735.1. GTDB lineage: Archaea > Thermoproteota > Thermoprotei > Thermofilales > JAPDKD01 > JAPDKD01. Next base: position 9,544 of record JAPDKD010000051.1, read on the forward strand.
TCACGCTCCTTATGATTACGCGGCGCTAATGGATATTAAGCGCGACCCCGAAAAGTACGGCGTAACTAATGAACTCGTCGCAGATATAGAGCCAATAAGCATTATTAAAATTGAAGGTTATAGCGACTATCCAGCCAGAGATGCAGTTGAGAAACGCGGAATAAAGTCTCAGGAGGAACACTATAAACTTGACGATGCTACCCAGGAAATATATAAGGCCGAATTTTACGGGGGTGTGCTTAAGGATAATTGCGGCGAATTTGCCGGGATTAAAGTCGCTGAAGTCAAGGAGGCCGTCAAGAAGAAGCTTAAAGAGATTGGCCGCGGCGAAACGATATATGAGACAAGCCCTAATCCCATGTTCTGTAGATGCGGCGGGAGGATAGTTGTCGCCGTTCTGCCCGACCAGTGGTTCATCAACTACGGTGACCCTAGATGGAAGCGACTAGCATGGGAGTGCCTTAACTCGATGAAGATTATACCTGAGAAGTACAGGAGGCTTTTCGAGGAGACTTTTAACTGGCTTCAGATGAGGCCTGTGGCTAGGAAGAGGGGGCTGGGTACGCCCCTACCATTCGACAAGGAATGGGTTATTGAGAGCCTCAGCGATTCTACAATTTACATGGCTTTCTACACTATTGCTCACATAATTAGGGAGAACGGTATAACTGCCGATAAGCTGAAGCCCGAAGTGTTTGACTATGTCTTCTATGGTAATGGTGACGTTGAAGAGGTTGCTAAGCTTAGCGGCATCGAAACCGCAGTTCTCGAGCGAATGAGAGAGGAATTTACTTACTGGTATCCGAACGACCAGAGGCACACTGCTATTGGGCATATTACGAACCATCTCAGCTTCTTCATTTTCCACCACGCACTCCTGTTTCCACGTGAGCACTGGCCAAAGATGATAACGCTGAACGAGTTCGTGATACGAGAAGGCGCCAAGATGAGCAAGAGCAAGGGTAACGTGCTCCCGCTTGTCGAAGTTCCGCGGAAATACAGCGCCGACTTATTCAGGCTTTACGTAGCTTCAGCCGCTAGCCTAGAAAGCGTAGTAGACTGGCGGGAGAAAGACGTTAAGGTAGTTCTTGGCAGGCTTATCGACTTCTGGAATTGGATAGCGAAGATCTCTAAGATGCCTGAAGCTGACGAGCCAGAAAAACTCTCAATTCAAACAAAGTGGCTTATTTCAAAGATAAACTCTGTTGTAAAGGCTTCTACGGAGGCTCTTGATAGCCTGAAAATTAGAGCTTACATTTTACAGACATTCTACGGTGTTTTAGAGATCGTTGAAAAGTATGAGGAAATATCTACTAAAATAAGCGAAGCTGAACGGGCTTGGGCGTTAAGGGAAGCCGCTAAAACATGGGTGAAGCTTCTAGCCCCTGTCATACCTCATCTAGCCGAGGAAGCTTGGAGCGCTCTCAGCTGTAAAGGATTCGTGTCAACTTCTCCATGGCCAAAATACGATGAAAGCAAGAGGGACGTGGCTCTAGAAGATGCAGTTGATGCAGTTTTCTCCACTATCCAAGACATCAGGGAGATTATGGAGCTAACCGGGGAAAAATACGTCCGCGCTCACGTTTACGTTGCTCCTGCCGAATGGAAATATAAGGTCGTTAAGGCGATTACCAACAGTGAGAACGCGCCCAAGAAGTCCATCATCTCAGCTATTATGAAGGACCCAGAAATACGCCGCCATGGAAAAGACGCTGTTAAGCTGGTTGACTGGATACTGGAAGGAAGAATCCCGAGATCCCACGTTGACAGAGAGATGGAACTAAGGACCTTTACAAGCCTTAAAGAGTACATTGAAGAAAAAACGAAGCTCCAGGTCATTATACATGACGCCACTTCTCCTGAATACGATCCAGCTGGAAAGGCGAAAACAGCTTCGCCCTTAAAGCCTGGAATTTTCTTAGAATAACAATTCTGATTCCTCTTTTTCTCTTATCTGGAAATTTAGGCGATATTTTTATTTTTCTAGGAATTATATTTATTGGTGGTAAAAACGGAAGAAAGTAAATCTGAAGTCAAAATAGAGGATGTAATCAAGACCCTTGAAAAAGCCCTCGAAGAAATCGAGACGGGAATTGCCGAAAAAAGCTTTCCTGAGGTTTACAGGAGCTATGTACAGGGGCTCGGAAGGAGCATTAGGGAGACGCTTAAGGTTCTCAAGATTATGGCTGAGCCTGATACCATTCAGACTCCGCTTAGCGCAAGTGGCCGAGGAGCAATGTATAATTTAAGGAGAGCGTTTTACGCCCGCCTGTCGAGGTTAACTAAAGAGGAAAATGTGGATAAGGATAGGAGCACTTCCGAGTGGAGAAATGCAGCACAGAAGCTTATTGAATATATGAACAGCGAAGGGTTAAGTGAAACACCATGTAAAATCGTATTAAAATACGAAATTGTGGAAGAAAATGAAACTAAATACTTAAAACCCGTTAAAGCAACTGTTCTCTACTTTGAGCTTGAAGGAATTAAAGAAGTAACCTTATAGAATGCTAAGGCGCAATAATAAACATATATAACGCCAATAGTAATGTTAAAAATAGTGTAGCTAAGAAAATAATATTTTTACTAAATCTCTCAGTCTCTCTGTCTCTAATCGTTCTTTCTAAAAACTCTTTAATGTATTTATCGCGCCAATCCCCATTAGATTCCCTAGAGTTCACAATTATTTTTTATATATCGTAAATTTAAATATAATGGCAAAAATACGCATACATATAGTTTATTCGATTTCTTTTAGCGTTGAACTCCATACTTTTAGGTAGTCTTTGAGCAGCCTTCTTCTGCTGACGTGAGCGTATACTTGTGTTGTTTTTAGGCTCGCGTGTCCGAGGAGTTCCTGTATTTCTCTTATGTCCATTCCCATCATTAGCGAGTGAGTGGCGAAGCTGTGCCTTAATACGTGCGGCGATACTTTGCGCTTTATTCCCGCCTTTCTAGCTAGTCGTTTTAATATTCTTTCAACTGTTACGTAGTGCATTTTTTTGCCGTTTCTTCCTTGGAAAAGATAGGCTGACCTTGGTTTCGAGTCCATTAGTTTCTCTATGTCTTCTCTGAGAGAGGGATGGAAGAAGACTTCTCTTTCCTTTGCTCCTTTTCCCTTTATTCTTATCGAATGTCTCTCCAGGTCTACGTCGCCTACCTTTACGCCTACAAGTTCGCTTACACGCATACCTGTAGTGTAAAGTAGGAGGACAATTAGCTTGTCGCGAAGGTTATTGCCTGCTGCTTTGACTAGTGCGGCTACTTCCTCTATTTCGAGATAGCGTGGCAGGTCTGCGGGGCGTTTCGGGTATTCGAAGCCTTTAAGGTTTTCCTCTAGTCCGAGGTATTGCATGAATCTTTTGACTGCTACGGCTGCGGTGTAGATGCTTCCTTCCTTGTAGCCTCTTTTTCTCAGCCATGCTAGGAAGCCATCTATATCCCAGACTGTGGCTTCTGATATGTGACGTCCTTTTAGGTATGCGATGAATTGCTTGATTATGCTGCGGAAAGTTTTGATTGTTCTTTGTGACTTATTTCTGGCTAGGAGATGGTCTAGGTATATTTCGAGAAGTTCTTCGTTGCTCTTGCTTTTTATGTTCATTTGGCTTTTCACTCCGGGAGGATGAGGTCGTCTTCGTTTACTGCGTATTTTCTGAGGGATTCTGAGACGTATATGGGGGCTCTGGTTCGCAGAGCTATTGCTATTGAGTCGCTGGGCCTGGCGTCGATGTGATGTCTTATTACTTTGCCGTTGCGAACTTCTTTTAGGACGATAGTGGCGGTATAGATGTTATTGATTAATGCGTCTATTGTTATTTTTTCGACTTCAATGTCTAGTTCGTTTAAGATATTTACTATTAGGTCATGAGTCATTGGTCTTTGGGGAGTGTAGCCTTCGAGGGCGTCGTTTATTGATACTGCTTCGAATCCTCCTATAGATATTGGCAATACTTCGTTATCCCATGTCTCACCTTTTACTAAAACGATGTAGTATGGTATTATGGTGTTTTCTTTGCTTTCGTAGACGCCAACAATATGTGCTTTAGTGTACTCTTCAGACATGATGCCTCTAGTCAAAACATACTCTTTTCAAGTATTTAACAAATGCTCTAGAAGAAGCCTTCTGGCATTAGGCTGTCTCTGAATAGCCTCTTTTCTATTCTTATTGTGACTAGAGGTCCCTTAAAGTTCTTTATAGATTTTACTTTCTTTAGTACTGCCTCGAGGATTATGTGGGGGTTTTTCTCAAGTATTTGGATCATTTTGTTTTTGTCAGTGTAGTATTGCGCCACGGACATTAGTGCGGCTTTTATAATATTATCTGCTAGCAGGTCTGTGAAGCATATTTCTCCGCTTTTCACGAGCGAGCCTATGACTATGTCTCTGAGTTCTTCAATGAAAGTTAGGCGGGACATTACCGGGGCTATCTGCATTTCCATTTTTTGAATGTCTTTTTCTTCCTTTATAGGCGAGAGAGTGAGCTTAACGCGTTGCCTCCATTTGATTAGCCAATTATCGAGCCATTCCTCTATCTCTTTAATCATTTCCACAGGGTGTTCTTCCAGCTCATCTTCAAGCATGTATTTCGCGTTTTCGGTACTGCCAGGAATTCCCAGTAAGTTTCTTGTAGTTTTATAGTAGTTTAGGAAGTCTTTTACCGCTATTTCGCTCATTGTATGGTTTTCGGGCGTTGATAACCCCTCTATTTTCTTCGCCAGTAACCTGTAGATTACGACTTTTAGGCTATTGCTTCTCCATAGCCCTGCCCGCCAGTACTTCATTATCTATCTTACACCTTCGCAGGTATATTAGTGGCACGTTTTATTTATAAAGGCTGCATATAAAAGTTTTTGATTCATATACTTTACTATGCTAAATGTTCTTCCAAAAATCGGCCGCAAATTTTTAGGGTTATTTACGGCTGAAATAGAGGAAATGTTTTATAGTTCACGTTTCATTCGTTAGTGGCTGAGAAGCATGTTTGAGAAAATTTCTTTTGAAGAGTTTAAGCGCGTTAGGCTGGTTGTGGGCAAAATTACTAGCGCTGAGAGACTTGAGGGCACTAAGAAGCTTTTAATTCTTAAGGTTGATATTGGCTCCGAGGAGAGGCGGCTGGTTGCCGGTATCGCAGAACATTATAAACCAGAAGAACTTGTAGGTAAAAATATCGTGGTTGTGGCTAACCTTCAGCCGAAAGTTATTAGAGGCAGAAAGAGTGAGGGGATGCTTTTAGCAGCCGTGCATGATGGCGTGCCTGTGCTATTAATCCCTGAGAAGAATGTGCCTCCTGGCACTCCCGTCGAATAGCATTCATCTATATTTTTCTATTTCTTTAAATGCTTCAGGTATTTTTTCGATTACGTCGTAAGCTGTTATGTGGAAGCCCTTTTCTTTAAAGACTAGGTCGCCGGCCAGTCCATTTATGAAAGCTGCTGAAGACGCGGCATAGAGGGGGTTCCCTGAATGAGCTAGTAATGTAGCGACTATTCCCGTTAAAACGTCTCCCGTGCCTCCTACGGTCATTCCCGGATTGCCTGTAGCATTAACCTTATGTTTGACGCCGTCTGTTATTACATCCTCGTGTCCCTTGAGAAGAACTACTGTGCCATAAATTTTAGCGGCCTTTTTAACCAACGCTATCCTGGTCTCTAGATCGATGGGGACTTTCTCGCCTAGTAGTGCAGTTAGCTCGCCTGCGTGAGGAGTTATTACGCTCGGCTTTTCTTTTAGCACGTTTTTTCTAAATGAAAGTGCGTGCAACGCGTCTGCGTCCACAACTACCGGTTTTTTGAGCTTTTCTAATAGGTTTCCTGTTGCCTTTAATGCTTCTTCGCTTCTGCTAAGTCCAGGCCCTATTACTATTACGTCAAATTTTGCGCTCCAGCCGAGTATTTTTTCAATATGCTCTTCTTTTAACGTTTCTCCTGGTAAGCTCCAGACAATTAGGTTGGGCGAGAAACTTCTTATAGTTGGCGCTGCGGATTTGGGCGCCGCGATTACAGCTATGTCTGCTCCGGTTCTTAGAGCCGCTAGCGCGGATAGGGCTGGAGCTCCTGTGTAGAGGTTGGAGCCGCCTATTACGAGTATTTTGCCAAAGTCTCCTTTTTTCGACCACGGTTTTCTTTCCTTTAAGGTTGCTAGAACATCTCCTGGGCCAGCGATTAACTCCGCTTCCCGGGGTATGCCAATATCAGCCACTACAAGTTCGCCCACATATTCTTTAGCTTCGGGCTTTACAAGGCCGGGCTTTGCTGCATGAAAAGTCACTGTGAGGCTTGCTTTTACCGCTATGCCGTGTACTTCTCCTGTGTCTGGGTTGACGCCTGAAGGAACATCTACTGCTACTACCTGCCTTCCCGATTTATTGATTATTTCAATTGCTTTTCTAGGAAGCCCTCTTATTTTCCCCTTTATTCCCGTACCGAATATGGCGTCTACTATGACGTCGGCATCGCGGATCACGTTTTCGAGTTCGGCGAGCGTGGATTCAGACTTTGCTTGGAAAATTGTCACTGTGTGCCTAAGGTTTTTTAGTCTGTTCCAAGCTTTTATGGCGAGAGCTGTTTTTATTTGAACTTCGCTGCCTAATAGTATAACGCTTACCTCATTGATTCTGGTCAGGTATCTTGCAGCTACCAGCCCGTCTCCTCCGTTGTTTCCCAGCCCAGAAACCACTGCTACTTTAATGTTTTGTCCAAATTTTGATTCTAAAGCTTTAGCTACTTCTTTACCCGCATTTTCCATTAGGATTTCTCTCGATACGCCCAAGTATTCGCTGTTCCTTTCTAATATTTTCATTTCCCAAGTATTCAAAAAATTAGAACTCATCAAATTTATTTACGGCAATTGCATAATAAAAATGACCGCCCGCTGAATCTTCAGCCCCGGGGGAACACTAGCCTAACATTAATCCTACCGGCGGGCGGGTCCTTATTCTCCTATGATAATCAATATAGAAGCGCAGTGCTGCTCTTACTAGGTCGCTGAAGTGCACGTAGTCCTCTGTTTCTAGGAGCTTGAGGAGCTCCTTGTAGAGTCCTGCTGGAAGATTTACGCTTACGACTATTCTTTTGTCCATCCTTCTTACCCGCTTATTGTTTTTTTCTGCCATTTTCCTTCACCGTTAATACTAAGGTAATGTAGAGTATTTAGAGGCGATAGGTAAAATCTGCAGTAGTGATGTAGGACAAATTGCGCTATTTTCTCGAAAACATATGCGCATTTTCGGTTCATCAGAAGCTTTATTTCGGATATTTGTGTAGCATTTTGAGTTCGATTTTTGATGCTTTTTACTCAAATTGCTTTAAGGAAAAGTTGATGGGCATTAGAATTTTATTTCTGTTTTCTCAATATAAAGAGCTATGAGCGTGTTTAGCGGCGATGTAGTTAGAGCTAAAGAAAAAATTAGGAAAAAAGTTTGGAACCGCCTAACCCGCAATAATCTGGCAATCTATCCCAGGCCTTGTAAGGGGAGTATTCCGGCATTTAGAGGTATTTTGTACGCTACTACTCGTCTAACAAGGCTGAGTGCTTTTAAAGACTCTCAATACGTGTTTTCATCGATTGATCATCCTCTAGCTCTTTTTAGAGCTGAAGTTTTAAGGCGTGGTAAAGTTTTGGTTACGTCTTCTCCAGGCCTCCGAAATGGCCTCCTAATTGTGCGGCCAGAGAATGTTCGGGGCGGTTTATCTCGTCGTCCCCTCTCGTTTAGGCCTCTTCTGCGTTGGGGGGAGCTTATTCGAAGCGAGAGCGACTTGGCAAAGCTTGGCGGCGTCGAGATTGGGTTTGTTGCTATAAGTAGCTTGGCTGTTACGTCTGATGGGGCTAGGTTGGGTGATGGAAGGGGCTTGGGGGATTTTGAGTTTGCGGTTTTGAGGGAGCTTAAGTTGTTGAGGAGGGATTCGGTTGTAGCTACTTTGGTTCACGACGAGCAGTTTGTGGAGGAGATTCCTATGGAGCTGCATGATGTTCCGGTTGATTTTATTGCTACGCCGTCGAGGCTTATCAAGGTTGAGCAGAAATATTCGAAGCCTTTAGGGCTTATTAGAGATGAGATTACTATTGATTTCCTGGATAGAATGCCTTTTCTGAGGGTGTTTATTTCTTTTAGCCCTTGATTTATCGTCTCTTTTGCTTTTATAGCCTGAGCAGTCGGGGATATTTTCTTGAGATTGTTATTCGGCATCTTGTGCAGTAGTTTAGGGATTTTCTGTCTACGTCTTCTATGGATTTGTCGAACCACATTATGCATGAAGGGTTGTTGCAGTGTGTTAGCCCGATGCTGTGGCCGAATTCGTGGAGTGCCACTTTGAGTATTCTTACGTGGAAGAGAAGTGGGTGGAAGGGTTGTCCGTAGAGTTGCGGGTTTAGCCTGTAGGTGAAAACTATTCCTCCCCAGTTTTCTTCAGCTATTCCAAAGACGAAGTTTAGTCCTTCTACGTAGGCGTCGTATGGGAGGATTACTATTATTCTTCTGTTTTCCCGGGGCGGGAATTTCTTTTTTAGGTGGGCTGATACTTTTTCCGCGTTGTATTGTTTTCTTAGATAGTTGTAGTATTTTTTAATATTTAGCTGAGTTATCTCTACGTATGATTTGGCATTGAATATTTTTTGGAAGTATTCTTGGAGGTATTCTATTGTCCGCTTGAGCTGGGTTGTTTCAGCGACGAACTCGATTTCCATATAAGATGCCCTTACTCTTTATTTTATCTTTGAAATATTTAAAGAGAGAGGTCTAGTCAATTTAAGGTAAAAATAAAAAATTAGCTTGAATATTTGCCTCGTTTTGTTCGATTTTTGCCGTTCATTAGTAGTAGAATTAATAAAGGTATTCCTATTAGCCAGGCGTAATTTAGATAGGGTAAAACTATAATTAGCACGTTTTTGGTCTCAGTCGTGCATGTAACTCCGCTGCAATATTGTGCAGTTAGCTTTACCGCCATGTTATTTACTGGAATTTTTATTGTTTTTTCTGCTAGAGGGGGCAGCGAAATTCGCTTGCTAATTTTTTGTTCATTTAAGGTTACGTTTACTAGCAGGTTTAGAAGCCAGGTTTGGCGGGAATCTGATTTTAGCGTTATTTTTGCGTAGGGCTGTTCCATTTCTTCGACGAATTCTATTTTTCTTTGGAAGTTTATTTTGTCTTTGAATATCGGGCTGTTGCTCTTCCACGTGTATAGCGTTTGCTCCTTGTTTCCTATGGCGGCAGCGTTCTCCACGTATAAATATACCTCACCTAGTGAAGCGTTGAAAGATGCTATGGCTTGTCCGTGCTTGTCGAACTGGATTTTTGTTGAGTTGATGTAGGCAAGCGTGTTTGGTTTTGTTTTGAGGATTATTTTTAGTATTCCATTGGTGTAGGTTGCGTTTAATACTTCAAAGTGCAGCGGCTCTATTTTTATGTAAGCATTGAATACTTTCCTTAGCTTGGGGGTTTGTGGGATAAATGTTAGCTTGGTCAGCTTTTGCAGGTTATATTTTGTTAACGCTATTATGGTGGTTCCATCTTTTATCCGGTATTTTTCAGCAGTTTCGACACACTTTATGTCCATGGCTGGAGCCTGCGAGTTGTTGTGTAGCCAGTAGAAGGATATTTTAGCGTAAATCTTTGATGGTGATATTTCTATGGCTTGGATTTTAGCTTTTATTTCAGTTACTATTATGGTTACTTTGGGCTCGTTGCTTGTTACACCTTCAATAATTATTTTTCTTGAGTGTATGCCGGGTTTGGGCTCTCTCCATCGTATTGTGGCTTGTCCGTTGGTTATGTTCCATTGTTGTTCAAGACCGTCTAGTCTTATTTTTCCCTTCTTAATTGGCGTTCCGTTTAGCCAGTTTATTTTTAGGTGTGCTTCGGCTAGGCTGCCTGGGCGTACTATGCGGGTGTAGTTTATTATTTCTATGAGGGCTTGTAGGTTTGCGAATTTAATTGTAGCTGTGTGGTAGCATTTTATCCCGTGTGGCGCGGAAATTAGCTTTATTTCGTAGCTGGCTTCTCGCGGAGATTCCAGTAATAGCTTTGCTTTGCCGTTCCTTACCGTGTATTTTGTTCCGTTTATTTCTATAGTTGCTTCTTCTACTGGTTGCCCATTGTGTAGCCAGTATGCATCTAGCGTTATTTGACTTCGAGTATTTGTTGGGAGCGTTGATGGGTCGGCGTCGAGAACTACGCATGTTGATATTATTGTTGCTGTGCTGGAGTTGTAGGCCGTGATTCCCCTGAAGGGTTCAGCAAGCTTCGTGCTTATTATGTATTCTCCGGGAGGCAGCTTTACCTCTATTTCGCCTGGTGATGTTAAAGTCTTGTTCGCGATTTTGACCCTTACTCCTCTTATTTCTTGGAGATTATGCGTGAATAGAGCTTTTACCTGTAGTGTTAGGGGCTTCCAAGCGTCTATCCAGGCATTTTGTGGAGATATTTTGATCAGTATTGAGGTAAATGTTACTTTTATTTTTAGCGTGTTGCTCACTTTTTTGCCGTTTTTTACAACGTAGAATGTTAGGGTTTTTTCCTCGTTTTCGCCTTCAATGGTGAAGGTTTGCTTCTCTTTAAGGGGCGCCGTTTTTCCCGTTTCTTCGCATTTTAAAACGGCGCCGTCCAGGTTAAGGCCTTCGGGCAGGCTGCTTTCAATGGTTATGTTGACTTGTTGTCCGTTGTTCGCCCATATTTCGGGGGAGCGCGTTAATATTAGTACGCCGTTCCATTCTACGGTTAATTCTAAGGGTTTAAGGGTTGAGATTCCCTGGCTGACAGCTTTTATTAAATATTTTTGTATGCCTATTTCTTCGGACGACAGCTGGATTATGGCTGAACCATTTGAGATATGCTCCGCCTTCTTTTCGTCAATAAGTATTTCCCCCAAATTTACGGGCTTGTTGTTGTGAGCCCACGAGGCGTATATTTTTACTTGTAGTGGTTGTTTTATGTATCCTTCAAGCTTCTGCTTGTCGGTTAAAAGCTTTATGTACGTCCAAGTGAGCTTCAGCGAGTTTGCTGCAGAGTAACTAATGTTGTGGGGGGCTTCAATGAGTATGGGCTTTAGCTCTAGGGTCTCGGGTTCGTCTCTGGATATTTTTATGGTACCTTGCCCTTCCGCGTTTAGGGTTAGATTTATGCCGTTTAATGATATTTTTGCTCCCGCAGCGGGCTCTCCATTGTGAAGCCAGGTTCCTGAAATTTTTATTTCTATTTCTTTTCCTAACATCTGGAGGGTGCGACTAGCTTCTATTTTTAGCGCTATTCCGGTCGATATAATCGTGATGCGGTCCGGCGTTATAGACGTGATGTTGTGTGGCGTGTTTACAGGTTTTAGAGAAATTGTATGGGTACCAGCCGTGAAAGGCCCTAAATCTAGCTTCTCCGGAAGTTCTGCTTTTATTCCCCCTATCTTTATCATTATGTTTACGTTTTCGCCGTTGTGCGTCCAGGTTGCGTGGACCTCTAGCTGTAACTTTTCGTTTACGTTCAGCCAGATCTGAGATGGCAGGTCGAGTTTAATTGAGGTGAAGATTATGTCCAGCATTTGAGGATTGAACGTAACATTGTAGCCGTCTATTTCGGCGTATACGAGCGTCTTTATATGCCTATTCTCTCCTAAAAGCGTAAATAATAGCTCGTTTCCTGTGTACTTTTTCTCCTCGCCGGCGAAGTGTATTACGGCATTGATTGCCTGACTTCCGTTTGTCCACAGTGCTTTAACCTTTACTTTCAATTCTTCGCCGTTGTTAAGCCAGATTTTGCCGTCTGGTTCTGGCTTTTTGCTTAGCTCCAGCTGTATTTTGACAGCTTCCACTTTTACCTTAAAGCTTAGTTGTCTGCTGCATCCCTGTGCCTCGATGAGTATTTGATATGTTTTCTCTCCGAATGTTCTCTCCGTTATTTGGAATTCGGCTTCTCCATTTTTATCCGTCTCTTTTTTCCATTCTTGGAGGGAGATTTTAACTCCCTTGAGCGGCTTTTGATCGTACTTTCTGAACACGTAGACTTTAACATGAAAAGGCTTGTTTATTAGGGCTTGTGAGGGCGATATTATTTTTGCCTCTATTTCTGAAATCACAATTTGGAAGTTTTTAAATCCAAGCCTGTAGTCGCTTTTCACTACTGCCGTAAGAGTGTATTTTCCCTGAGCGTTAGGAAGAGTTAATTCTCCGTTGTCTGACGTTTTTATTATGCTTCCGGAGGAATCGTAAAGCTCTAGATTTGCCGTTAAATCTGTTCCGCATATTTTAACTTCTTCGCCGGGCAGGTAAAACGCTCTTGATGGGTTAATAGAGGCATTTTTCAGCAGGTTTTCGGATTCTAGCTCTATTTGGACTGTGCCTTGAAGCTTAACGGTGTTACTGTTTAATACACGGCATGATCCTTGCAAGCATTTAGTAAAGGTTAGGTCTGGCGGTAGCTTGAGCACGGATTTCGTTGGGACGTTACCAGTTAGTCTATGTATAATTTTTGTTCCGCTTGGCGTTGCAGTATGCCTTAGCTCGTACTTCTTTAATTCCTCAAACTGAACGTTGTATGTATTGGTGAAATCTATTCCCACAACGTAGCCATTTACCTGAATTTCTTGACTAAATACTATTTTTACTACGTCGTTTTTTGAGGCGTTTAGGGTAACTGTTGCTTGCCTATTGCTTAGAGAGGCGATGAGCACTTCGTTGAGGTATATTTTCACTTGTAGGGAGTAGCTTGCGGAGCCGCATGTAGGCGGATTTCCGGAAGTCGTTCCACAGCTTCCCACGTCAACCTGCATGTTAGAAGTCATAGAATACTTTAGCTTGGTGGCTGGCTTATCCAGCGTGAATTGGACAGAAACGACTATTGACGATGGAGAAGGGTCTCCATTTACTATGTCCACGTGCTTTGATAAGCTAGTGGAGGAAGAAAAAGTGCCAGTGCTCCACCTTCCCTCGATGCTGGTCCAGTCGTACCCTACGGCGTAGAGAGTTTTTAAATTGTAAGTTGGCGTTGACGATTCTTTTTCAATAAGGTATGCTGACGAAACCAGCAAAACGGTACATGCCATTACGAATATAGTTAGTTTGAGCAGGTTGGTTTTCATCATCTTTTTTCTTTAAAAAACTTTTAAACCGAAGGCAAGTTAGGAGAAGTGGGCGAATATTATGAGAAGAGCAGCTATATTATTCATTTTACTTGTTGCCATTGGATCGATTGCCTATCAAGCCCCATATATTAAAGTAATTGGAGAGGGATGGATATACGCTCCTGCGGTTTCTCAGGTTGGCGGGAGGTATGTAGGTGCTCTTGTAAATATTTCATTGACAGTTACTGAGGGGTCTGGAAACGTCTATGTATCTACGTCTCCCCTAACGGAGATAGATATGCAAGCCACTGCGCAAATAGCTGCCAGGACGGCATGCAACCTTCTCGGCCTAAACTTCTCTAAATATAATTTTCTCTACATGGTGCGGGCTGACAGCATAATCGTCGGCGGACCAAGCGCGGGAGCCGTAATGACCATACTAACTTACTCCGTTCTCTCCGGAAAGCCAATAAACCGTAGCGTGATGATGACTGGCACAATAAACCCAGACGGAAGTGTGGGCCAAGTCGGAGGCGTGAAGGAGAAAATGGAGGCGGCAATCAGCGGCGGCGCCAAGCTATTCCTAGTACCTCCAGGCCAAAGCGTAGTTACAACTTACTCGTACTCATACAAGAAAATAGGCCCCTTCACTGTTCGCTACATCACATCGCAAAAGGTAAATCTGACAAAGTTAGCCCGCGAAAAGTACGGCGTAGCCGTTAGAGAAATTGGAGACATAAGGGAAGCATTATCCTATTTCCTCGGAGTAAAAATTTCAGAGAAAGAGTCCGTTAAGCCTCCTTATCCCAGCACGATAGAAACGGTCATAAATGAGGTAAACTCGAGGATAAAGTTAGAGACTCTTAGAATTCTTGGAGAAGCTTCCACGCGAAAAAGTCAAGCTAATCCCCTCCTTTACTATACTATAGTTCAGCTCATCGCCAAGGCAAACAGCACTATTAGACTTGCAGAGCAAGCCCCAACGTTTCGAAAAATGTTGTTGTACAGAGAGAGCCTAAGCTTGGCAAAGGAGGCAGAGCTTCTGACGTACTCGGAAACAAGTGACGCCCTTGAGAAGAAAGTAAAGGAAATAGTTTCCGACTTTTCTAATCTTGCGAATAGAACAGCGCCGTGCTGGTGCGACACGTGCATAATAGGTCTGCAATACTTAATTCAGGCCGAAATAGAGCTTGCCGACGCAGAAAAGATGTGGAAGGAAAGCCTTTTAGACGCTCTATCAGCCGCTTCTAAAGCATACGCCGATATCTTCATAGCAAAACAGCTGACTGAACAGCAAGCCGAAAAATTCCGCAACAGATTAATCGCATCAAAAGATCTGCTAACAGATACCTCAGCAATCCTGGCGTATTCGCAAGCCCTAGTTCAGGGTCCGGGCAAAAGCTACCTCACAAATGCACGTATACTTTACGATTTAGCAAAAAAATACCTTTTAAACGGTGAAGAATGCAAAGCAGCAATAGCTCTAGTCGAGTCACAATCCTACGCTGAGCTAGCGCTGTCTTACGAGCAAGCCCTAATAAGTCAGAAAGCAACTCAAAACATACTTGAAAGGTCCAGAGCAAAAGCGGCGCTGCTTGCAGGCGAGGCCCAAAACCGCAGCATGCTACCAGCCTACTACTATTATCTCGCGGACTCTTCACGTAGCTTCCAAGAAAAATACCTCTACTATAGGTTGGCGGCACACTTCTCGCAGCTACTCTCAGGGAATCACATAGTATCTTATACTCAGACTCACTCCAATAAAAGTAAAGAAAAACCAAGGAACCCGATAACGCCTCCACAGCCGCAAACTGAGGCCGAGAATGAAATCGATCTTAAAAAACTAGCCTTGCTTGTAATACTTATAGCTTTAATAGTTTACCTCGTTCTTCGCAAACGCTAACTTTCTTTGAATTCTTTTTCTCTCAACCTATAAATTTTTAGGCCTAAGTTATGTTCTCCACATATGGGCCTTAAGAGACATGTCTGGCATTTTAGGCTGCACTTTTCCTCTATGAGTATGCCTTTTTTAATTAAGTAAGCTAGAATTTTCTCGACCGCGCCTGGGGGTAAACCTGTTTCTCGAGATAAAGCCTCAACACTTATGAAACCCTTTTCTCCCACTATTCGAACTATGTCCCTAATAACACTCGTGTTTAGACTCATTCTATCCTTTGCTCCTAGACTGGTATACTCTAATTTTGATGCGGCATTTCGCGTTCTTGTGAACTACAAACCTCCTGTTTTCCCACCTTAGCGGGAAGACGATTTTGCCTGTAGCTTTCTCCAATATACTACATAGAAAGCCTGGAATAAGGCAAAAGTCTGGTAAAGGTTTTCCTTTAAGGGAGCAGATTAGGCACTGAGATGTCCCTATTTCTACTATGATGTCTTCCCGCTCGTCACGTTGCACGTTAAAATCTTCTAAGCCTATCTTCTTTAGAGCTGTCTTTATAGCTTCAGGGGCTGGTGTTTGACCTATATTTTCAGCGAATATTCGCCCCACCGCTTGAGATGCTTGGTAAACCACTCCTTCGGTAAGTACTCCTATTCCGCATATCTCGGAGTACACTGCTCTGAGAAAGTTGAGCCTTAATTCGTACTTGTCCATGCGCTCACCTGAGCAGCAATGGAAGCAGTACTGCTAGGATAAAAAGGGCAGCAGCTATCAAGGTAAAATACAGCGCTAACCTCATTGTTTCTTTATCTGATGCCCCTATTATTGGGGAAGGCCCTATAAAAAACACGAAACCTGTCTTTGTCTCTCCTTTGTTTCGCCCTTTTAATGCAAGTATGAGCATTAAAAGTATACCTACAAATATCATCAAAAACCCAGCAAATATTATTAATAATCCCAGGCTCCACATACTTACTCAATGTATTAATACGGGCATGCTAATAAGCTTCAACTAGAACAACGATTAGCGTCAACAGCGTCGTCAGGTGAGCAAGTATTAACAGCACTATAGTAGCGGGAGAATATATGAGTACATACGTGTATCCCAGCAAATTATAAGTGAAATGCGTCAGAAAGGCGCCCGCTAAACCGCTTTTCCTATAAATTCTGCGTAAAATCTCTCCTAGCAAAAAGTAAGGTAGAAAAAGAAAGACTCCAGAAGCAAAATTAAAAAGCGGAATATTGAATAAAGCAAAAAGAAAGCTAACAAAATAACCGCCAAACTTGTATCCGGAAAGCTCGCGCAGCATAGAGCCCCTAAAAAATGCTTCCTCCGCGATAGCCGAAAAAGCTGACCACAGCACCCTATATGCTCCAACTGGAACTATAAAAGCCCAGCTCAAGACACCCGCCAAGGAAAACACGATAACATGCGGCATGACACCAAAAAGAATGTTGAGAAAGGAGAACTCGCCAGCTTGCACCTTTGAAAATAAGAGAGAGTAGCACAGAAAAGACACAAAAGCTGCTGCGAAATATATTGAAGAATAACCGCTTATCGAGGCTAAAACACCCATAAAAATCAATGTACTGTAGACCCAAAGACTAGGTAACTTACCTAAAGCATTGTAGTTTGCTTGAGCATTTACCATTTATATCCCTCTTACTAACCTCAAGAAGGATATTAATGCCACGTCAACGCTGGATAGAACGCTGGCCCATTTAGCGGGTTGCCGCTGAAATCTCAGCTAAAGTTGAGTCTGAGAGGATCTCTCTTCGCAACGCTATGGAATGGTACATGGCACGCCACCGCTTTCTTGAGCCTATAAAAGGGCTCATACGGGCTTTCTGCCTAGGATTATTTAGGAAGGCTCTTCAGCTGGACTGGCTCGCTGAAACACTTCTAGGCGTAAATCCGTTGAGCTTGCCTGCATATGAGAGAAACCTGCTACGTGTTATTCTCTACGAGGCTCGATATAGAAATGTAGAGTACGATAGGCTATTAAGATTTGCGAGGGAAGTCCACGAGTTAAACTTGTCTAGAAGAGACCTAAACCTTATTAAAAAAGCGAATCTACGCAGCCTAACCCGGGGCATGAAACGGGAGAAGCGGCTGGCTGCGATGTATTCTGTCCCTGAGTGGATAGTTAAGTATCTTCAAACAATACTGGACAAAAGGGAGACCTTAGAGTTTCTGCGGAGAATAAACGAGCCCTCAATAATGTGGATACGCGTCAACACTCTCAAAATAGATAGAGATAGCTTGTTGAGCAGGCTACACAGGCGCGGAATAAAGGCCTATGCGGATGCTGATCTTCCAGACATTATACGCGTACCTAGACTCTCCCAAAATCTCAGCCGCCTAGAAGAGCATAGAGAAGGCTTTTTCTACATTCAGGATAAGGCCAGCGCCGCTGTTTGCCACGCCATAGGAAAAATAAAAGGCATAATATACGACGCATGCTCCGCGCCAGGAGGAAAGGCAACACATGCTTTTCAGCTTTCACGGCACCAGGCATTAGTCCTAGCGGCTGAGCTTAAGAAAAAACGGTTACGTAGCATGATTAAAGCTGTTCGCCGGCTAGGTTTCGATATAAATGTCGTTAATACGGATTCGACTAGACCGCCCATACGTAGAGCAGACATAATAATTTTGGACCCAGACTGCACGGGATTGGGTAGATTAGGCCATAGCCCCGAGATAAGGCTATGGATCAAGCCGGGCCACGTGAGCTATTACGCGAAACTGCAACGTAGGCTACTCGCATCATTAGCACCATTGTTAGCGCGCAAAGGGAAGCTAGTTTATTCTACATGTACCATTACACTCGAAGAAAATGAGGCAAATACTCGCTGGGCAATGGAGAAATACGGACTAGAACTTTGCAAACCTAAAGTGGACGTAGGAGTGGAGGGGTTGGAGGGGCTTTGCGAGGCACGAAGGTTTTACCCTCACCTTCACGACACGCAGGGCTTTTACTTCGCCGTTATGTGTGCCTCTTAAATTGCCATACTAGCTTATCGCCGCTTACTGAGGGCTCCGCGATTCCCTCTTCGAAGGCTTCAGCTAGTATAGACCTTACTGTTCTTTCCGCCAAAACGACGGATGTGGCATCACAGGCGGCGCCCAGCCTCTTTAATATACGTAAAGCTATTTCTGAAACGCATCTCTCCCTTTTTTCAAGTTCTTCGAGAACGAGCTGCCTGATTCGTTGAATAGTTGAAATATTCTGTTCTACTAGGCTGACCGCTTGTTTATCCTGAACCACGGGCCCGTGTGATAGGACCAGCTTGAAGCCCTTCTCCGCATATTCCAGCAGTTTGTTCATCGATTCTAAGCCTTGCCTGTGGTCGAAAAAGTATGGCACTCCTACTCTTGCTATCAGCTTGTCGCCGAAAACCGCATCCCCCACATACAATACGTTTCCTAATAGGAAACCCTTCTGGCAGGGGCTATGCCCCGGCAAATCCACGACGTGAAACGGGCCAGCATTGCTTTCTAAAAATTTATAGGAAAAAAGCACGGCGGGTTCAAACAGCGTGAGCTTTTCGCATTTCACGTGGAAAGGGTAGCATAGCGCCACTCCCTCCCTGACATTCGGCTTTACAGCAAAAGCTTCACCGGGTGGAATAAAGATTTCATTTGGCTGTAAGTATTCTACCGCGAGCAGATGGTCGCCATGTAAATGAGTCAGTAAAGCGACGATTTCAGAGACGCCGAGCTTTAGGACCGCCTTCCTGAGAAGTTTGCCCCTATCTTTAGGCATCCCAGGATCTACCACATAGGCTTTTTCTCCCTCCACTGCTATTAGAGAAGCCGGAGATCCTTTAGCGTAGTAAACGTTGTCCGCTATTTTTAGGAGCCTGATTGATGGCATTTTAGAGCACCGTGGCAATAAATATAGTAAAAGCTTCCTTTTGTTTCCTACGTAGCTACCCGCCACCGATAGGCGGCATCACGGCTACTTTATCGCCCTCCCTTACGCTTGTTTCAAGCTTTGCCGCTATACCGTTAACTAAGACTATGATATTCTCTCTCGGCACTTCAAGTATTTTGGGAAAGAATTCGAGTAAGTCTTTAACCTTACCCTTTCTCATTTTTATGGTTGCTTTTTTGCAGCCCGCTAGGTCTGCAAAGTAGCCTAAAAATTCTATCTCGATCATGCTACTCGGAAAGCGGCACGTGCTTGCTCAGCTCTTCTGCGACATCCTCCAGTCCTAGTTTTCTAAGGGTTGAGATTCTCGGAACCCCTCTCTCGTCCCAGCCCCGCATGTTATAATACCAGGAAAGCATTTTCTCGTAGCCGTCCCAGCTCAGCTTGGCTCCCTTATACGGCCCCTTGGTTAGGGGCTGCTCGAACCACTTTGCGGGCGGGCGGTCCATTTTTCTGCTCCATCCTCCATACTCTCTTACCCAGTAGCTTCTTATCAGCGCGTATACGCGGTCGGCAACCTCGTAGAGATAGTCCATGGTGACAGAGAATCCCGTGGCTGCTCTGAAGAGCTTCAAGTACCAATCAAGACTGAAGCCTAGCTCTACCCATGGTAGGCGGCAAGCAACGAGGGTTTCAAAAACTCCTCCTCTGATCCTCTGCATCCAGATAAGCTTCTCAACTTTCTCCCTGGTGTATCCTAGCCGCTCTGTCTGCACTTCCCATGAAATAATCCACGCATCTTTGTGATGTGCGCCTATTGGGCTCGTACCATAGGCCAAGGCCATAGCTGGAGCCGCATGACAGTCATATCCCGTTACTTCCAGTCCCTTAACGTGAACCGCGATTTTCTCAGCGCCGTTGCCTACTGCTTTTGCCGCTCTTTTTACCCCTCGTGCCAACATCTTGCCGAGCTCTGTTCTTCCGTAGGCTATATCTTCTATTAACTCTCTTACGGCTTTTGAGTCGCCCCACTCCGGAACATCCTTTAGCAGGCCTTTTTCGCCAGCTTCTATTGCAAAGCCTATGGTGTTTCCTAGGCTTATTGTGTCGAGTCCTAGCATGTCCGCTATCCTGTTAAGCGCTGCAACTACCCTTAGGTCTCCTATTCCCAAGTTAGAGCCGAGAAGCGCTACGTTCTCGTAGTCCAGCTCGGCGAGCATTTTATCTGAGTCGTGGATTACGTTTCCGCACTGCATGTTGCACAGTGGGCAGCCTCTTCTCTCCACCTTTATTTTTTCCATGGCATCTCCACTTATCTTGTCCGCGTGGTCGAAGACTCCTTCGCTGAAGTTGTAAGTAGGAAGAACGCTGTTCGCCTGGGACCATTGAATAGCCGCCATCGTGCCCTGCCTTATCCAGAACTCATAATTGGGTTTGGCTTCTATGTCTCTGTAAGCTTCTGCAACCAGCCTGCTGTAGCGCTGCTTATCATGTATTTCCGGCTGTTTGGTGCCCTTGAAGACTACAGCCTTAAGATTCTTCGAAGCCATTACAGTGCCGATGCCGGGCCTTCCCCCCGCTCTTCCCTCCTGGGAAATAATAGTCGAATAAAGTACGCCTCTTTCGGCGGCTGGTCCCACTACCAGTATGCCGGAGTTCTTTCCATGCCTCTCTTTAAGCTTGCGCTCAGCAGCGAATGTATCCAGACCCCACAGGTCCTCCGCATCTAAAAGTTCTGCTTTTCCGTTCTCAACATAGAGGTAAGAGGGCTTTCTAGCCTTACCCTCTACAACTAAGGCGTCGAAGCCACTCCACCTCAAATGTACGGCGGCTAGTGAGCCCAGGTTGCCGTCGCCATAGCCTCCTGTTAGGGGGCTCTTGGCAGCTACTACGAACTTTCCCGTGCTTGGGCCTGGTAAGCCAGTTAACGGGCCTGCTGCGAATACCAGTGGATTAGCAGGCGACAGGGGGTCTACGCCAACCGCCCTCTCCCATAGTATTCTGGCGGCAAAGCCCCTACCACCAACATATTTCTCTGCGAAATCTCCTCCATATTCCCATACTTTGAACCTAGCCTTAGATAGGTCATAAAACAGGATTTTTCCCGTCCAGCCTTTCAAGGCCTTCCCCAGTATTATTAAACGCCCTGCCTATATGATTGTATTTCTAAGCCTATGTTAACCCAAGCTCCCTTAATATGTCGGTTAAATCTGGTATGCGTTTTTTCAAATTGCCCAGCGCCTTGATGCTTGACTCCATGATTTCCCTTACCCCTCTTATTCCTTGGTCGTAGTAGCGTCGAGCTTGCAGGTATGTTGAAGCATAATCACCTGCTTTTGCAACTTTCGACTCTAGAGTGTCCTGCTTCATCCATTCTTCAAGAAGGCTTTTGACCTCACCTTGAAGGGGCAACGCATTCAATGCTTGCCTTTCTATTTGTTCCCTAGTTTCACCGCACGCGTCGGAGGTCCACTTAGGAATATCGCCCATAACTGATTCGGCTAGGTCGTGGATTAGCGCTAGTGCTGCCGCTTTCTCAGGCGATATCTCGTATCCCTTCTCTTTGAGTTTGTAAGCTATTAGAAGCGCTAGAACAGCAGACTCCCATGAGTGCTCCGCCACTGTTTCCGCCTCTGAGTGTGGCACGCCTCGTAGCATCCACCCAGTTCTAGAAAGATTCTTTAAAGCTTGAAGTAGCTCGTCTAGCATCATATCTATTCCACGAAAAATGGATGCATAGGGTAAAAACCTTTAGCTTCACTTTATGGAAAACTCGTAGCGGCAGGTTTCGTTGAAGATATACACATCTTCTATTCGATTAGGTTGAGAAGATAGCTATGCGCGCTTTAAAGTTTAATTCTGCGCTGTTATTCTATTACTGGGGGATGAGGAGGCGGTGGCTGTACGAGTGGTGAGTGAAGGGTAAGCTGCCTGACCCTGTTCTTTTAGCCCTTTTTAAAGCCTAGTGCAGTTCCGCCTAAGAAACCTGTTCCGAATACTAGTTTACCTGTATCGCTTATTTTTGAAGCTGCTGTGATTATCCAGTTTAACGCAGTAGATGTTTGTAGGAGCATATTTTCCAGAGATTTTAGGTTAATGTAGATTATACCCTGCGAGGCTAGGAAAAGAATAACTAGTAATATTATGCCTAGGAAGATAGCCACTATTTTTGCGAGTTTTTTGATTGCGTAGCCTACGAGAAAACCAGCTATTGCCCCCACTGCACCCGAGAATATCAGTGGTTCAAGGTTTTCCATCGTTTTGAAAGAATAGAAAATGAGGATATAAAGATGAAGACGGCATCCATGATATATGAATAGCATATTACTGGCGTAGTTGATGATACTTTCAGGGTTGTTAGAGTTGACTGGTCCTGGGCCGGGCAAAATCAAAATCGCTGACAGCGCTTCACTTTGCGGCAAGGCGCGATGTATTGAAGTGACCTGCGAAGTTTATCTTCACGTTAAGGGCTGGAGTTTAGCTAGAGTTACGCATATAGACGTTGAGTGTCCGGAAATGAATTCGATTTTAAAGCCGGGTGAGGGGGTCTACGTGAGAACTGTTTTTAGGAATTGCACTCTGAGAATTTTTCTGAGAAGACGCGTTTACCTACCCTCCCTAGGCATTGTTATAAACGAGATCCGTGTTAGATCTGATCTTTTCAGCACACTAGAGAACAGGTATTCCTGGGCTTATCTTGGCGGAAAAGTAGGTGGTGTTTTCATAGGCTTCAGGAAGGAAATTATTACTGAACTTGAGAAAGTAGCCAAAAGCATGGGCGTATAGCCGAAATAGTAGGTGACTACTACCTAAGGAATTACCAGGGGGTTTCTATTTGGCTTATTTCTGTATATTTTATTTTGATGCCCCAGTCCTTCACGTAGTCTGGCATGAGGCTCGCGTATTTTATGTATCTTTCGTCGCCTAGCGCGAATACCGCTTTATCTTCTGGAGAGCGGATAGCTCTTCCAAGCGCTTGAGACGCTCGTCTAAGTGCTGGCAATATATATCCGTAGAGTATGCCTTTCTCCTCGCCATATAGTTCTTTGTAGTAGTCTAGGTAGAGCCTGGTCCTAGTTGTAGGCTTTTCGAAGGGTATCCCCGCTAGAAATATTGCCTGTAACTGTTCACCTGGGAAATCCGCTCCTTCCGCAAACCTCCCGCCCATGGGAGCTATTAGAACACCTCTTCCCTGCGAGTTCTTAAAGGCTTCTAGCATTTTCCTGGACTCCTGCCCCCTCATGTTTTTTCTCTCGACAAAAACCTCTAGCCCTAAGCTTTCTAGCCTGTTTTTAAGCCCTTTCTTGATTAGCTCATTTTGAACCCTATAACTCGCCGTAAATACTGCAGTGTTAATACCAACCCTGCGCCTGAAGTCCACTATCGTTTGAACGTATTTCTCAGCAATCTCAGGAGAAAGCTCCTCGCCTCTCGTCGAAAGTCCCTCCACAATATAAACCTTAACGTTTTCAGGATTGTAAATATTCGGCACGCTCATCGCTATATAGCGGCGCAATCCTACTACTTCGGCAAAGGCCTTTATCGGCTTAAGAGTACCCGACATAAATACGCAGCGCTTAAAGCGCCTCCAACGCTGAGACAGTATTTCCGCCGCCCTCATGTCCCAAATATTAAGCCTGAGAGTTTCTCTTTCCTTTTCAGCGATAAAGGCTATGCCTCTCATCCCCCTTAATTCTAGGGCACTAAGCCAGAATACTGAAAACCTGTATAAAGACGATCTAGGCCTCTTTCCCTCACGCAACCTTTCTCTCCTAACTCTCTCTCCGAGCTTCAATGCTACCTCAAGCTTTGGTTCATCTTCCCCGCGCACGAAGTCTTCAACCTTGAATTCGACGTCCTCCTCTTCGCCAAGACTTTCAAAATAGCGTTTTGCCTCGTCCGCTACTCTGCCTAAGAGCTCGACGACACCTTCATCGCAGCCTACTTCATCACATTCCTTTAATGCGCGCTCAATAGTTCCTGTCGTTATAACGTCCGAGCCCAGCTCTATTCTCTGCAAATTATGAGCTTCGTCGACGACTAGAAAGGACTCCTTGAAGTCTATGAGCCCCTTGATGCTCCACTCAAGCCTCGGGTCTACCACGTAGTTATAGCTTAGAGAGACTACATCCACATAATGTAGCAGCTCTCTTTGCACGAAGTAGGGGCACATGTTCTCAGCCACTGCGAGCTCATATACTTCGCTGTAAGTTAAGGGGCCCTCAGACGTGAACATCTCGGGCTCAAAGTTTTCTCGAAAGGCCCTGTAGTAGGGGCATCGCCTTCTCTCGGTCCTGCATAGATACGTTACATCGCTGTGGTCCATTTCACCGTATTTCCGCGCCAGGGGACACATGTCGCGTTTGCCCCTGTAGCTTAGCCCGAACAGGTCTAGCCCCGTTTCCTCCGCGATTACCTTGAGCTCCTCGATGGGCCTGTCAGTTTCGTTGCCGGTCCGTACAGCCCATATGACCTTGTATCCTTGCCTGATGTAGGGTATAAGCGATGCAAGTATTACGGGCGTCTTTCCGAAGCCCGTGGGCGCATGTAGGCATATGTGCCACTGCCTAAGAGCTCTATAGATACCCCTCACTGCTTCGAGTTGAAAGCGACGAGGCTTATAGGGGAAGTACCTAAACGGATCCGACATTGCATCAGCCTTTAAATAAGATCGTTCAAATCTAACGCGTCCCCCGTTTTTTACATTTTTCTTTATATTTCTCCTCCAGTTCAAGTAGGTACCTTTTAACTTTTATACCGGCCGTGTATCCTCCCAGCTTACCGTTGCTTCGAACAACGCGGTGACACGGTATTAATATTGGTACGGGATTGCGTGACAAAGCATTTCCCACAGCCCTAAAAGCCCTTGGGCTTCCTATTTCCGCAGCTATATCTTTATATGTCCTAGTCTCCCCGTAAGGTATGCGCTTCACTGCATTCCACACCTTAAGCTCAAAGTCTGTTCCTTGGGGATTGACTGGCACTGTGAATTCACACTTTTCTCCGGCGAAGTATTCGCTGAGTTCCTTTAATGCCCTATCTAGAAGCGTTTTGGCACGGGACGAGCTTGGCGC
>JAPDKD010000036.1 GCA_029258735.1 archaeon
TTTTTCCCTGAGCCGGGGTGCCCGAGTGGACCAAAGCCTCAAAGGCTGTCCAAAGGGGTTGGCCTGGAGAGCCAATGCCCCTCTGGGGCTCCCGGGTTCAAATCCCGGCCCCGGCGCCACTACTTTTTCCACATAGGGGGGTATGTTCCGGGCTTCATTACGACAAATCTCGTTTTCACGGCAAGGCCTTTAGATGAGACGATCATTTTTTCGTCGCGCATCAACGCTTTTCCTATTGCTACAAGCTCACTCTTCTGGGTGAAGATTGCTACCCAGTCTCCGCGTCTTATGGGAGTCTCTACTCTAAGTATTCCTGGAACAGCAAGAGACGCGCCGTGTGCTATTGCGTCAACCGCACTATCTCTGATAACTACTTTAGGCAGGTGCTGCATGGCATATTCGCCCGGAAGAACAACTTTCCGTATAAATTTCTCTATTCCCTCCTCTTTCCAAATGAAATAAGCATCTACCAAGTCATGAAGATTAGCGGAATTCTCATTCTCCGAGAGGCTTCCAGAACGTATTCTCCTTAGTTCCTGCATGTGCGCTCCTACGCCAAGGATTTCCCCTATATCGTGACATAGCTTCCGCATGTAGGTTCCAGCTTCGCACCATACTCTCATTAAAACGTTTCTTCCATCAATTTCCAAGACATCAAGCTTATAGATACGCCGAATCCTGATAGCCCTTTTTACTGCCGATCTAAGCGGTGGGCGCTGATATATAGGGCCTTCAAATTCCTTTAAAAGGCTGATTAGCTTTTCGCGTGAAACGTCTCCGTGAAGTCTCATTACGCAAACATACTCTTTATCCTCTTTTAGAAGGACAGGTATTAGTTTAATTGCCCTATTGAAAGTAACTGGCAGGACTCCGGATACCTTAGGGTCTCCCCCTCCCAGCCTGGGAGTCTAGGGTCCCCGCATGAGCAACTCTCTCTATGCCCAGAATCCTTCTAATCCAAGCCACAACTTCGTGGCTACTTGGACCTACTGGTTTATCGAGATTCACTACTCCAAAATCTAAAAGCTCCTCAACACTCCGCTCCTCGGGTCTTTTCCCGTATCTAGGATCTGTTTCCTCCTCATCCCTAACCAAAATACCCCTTTTTACCAAGGAATTATTTTTCAAAAATATACACCCAACATTTTAGTTTATGCCAGAATAGGCTTAATTTTTTCTCTCATAAAATCTAAGAGACCGGCCTTTTCAAGGGCCTCCATAACTTCCTCGTCGCTAGCACCTTTAGGAATATCAATTTTATGCTCTGTAGGCTCTAAGTGTTTAATGTTAACTCTACGCCTTTTGACTCCAGATGCTGCTTTTGGCCCTGTAATAAGGACAAAGTTATCGTCGATAATATCTACTATTACGCACTTCTTGCCCGCTTCTCTTCCCATCGTTTTTACGCATACCCTTCCCACATCGAAAACCCTAACCATACCTATCCCTCGCTCCTTTCACTATCCCAAAAGCTTTTAAAATACCTTTCCTGCCTAGCTAGCTTTTTCTAGCAGCCTATTAAGAAGAGGTGCAAACCACAAGCTTATAACAATATACCAAACGGCGAAGTTAACTTTAGAATATCCGAACAACGGAAACACTACCACTGGCTCCCCTCGAAAAATATCAGACATGAATTTGAAAAGAATGAACCAGAGCACCATGCTCACAATACTTCCCTTCATTCTTTCTGCAGCTAGCTGATTTTTCAAGCGGTCAATCCGCGGCTTAGACCTTAGAATTTGACGATACGCTTTAATGTCTTTTTTCTCGATGGCCGCTTTCCTGCGCTCCTCCCACTCTCCGATCTCTCTAAGCATAGCATCGATTTTTTCTTTATTCATTAAAATGTTCGAGGAAATCCTAGAAACAAAGACACAAATCATAGCAGTAGCCGTAGCAACTAGCGATAAGAAAGGCCAAGCAATAAGCGGGCCTAAAATGGTTCTGATTTCAAGTATAAGCCACGAGTACGGATCCATCCAAAACCCCACAAAATCTGTCCATAGGTTCAATATAATATTCACGGCAATCCTCCATGTGCCGTAATCCTTAAAAATGCTTGAAACCTAAGTATTCATCGCAGTAGCACGCAGGTGCACGGTATGCCGAGACCATCCCTCCGCTCGAGAACAACAAAACGGAAGAAAGTGCGCACGCCCGGAGGTCGAGTAGTAATACACGTAGTCAAGAAAAAGCACAACGTTCCCAAATGTGCAGTCTGCAAAAAACCTCTGCACGGCTTTCCTAAAATGACCGCTAAGGAGGAAAGGAAAGGGCACAGACCACCTGGAAGGCCTTACGGAGGATACATTTGCTCTAACTGCCTCAAAAAAGGAATAAAACAAGCAATTAGGTTAATTCAATCATGAGAAAAATAGTAATTGCAGTCAGCGGCGTTCCAGGTGCGGGAAAAACCACTTATGCACGTTTTATCGCCAAAGAGTACAATTTAAGATATGTTTCCAACGGCCAACTTTTTCGCCAATACGCCAAAGAAAAGGGCCTCACGCTCATAGAACTCCATAAAATGGCCGAGAAAGACCCCTCCATAGACAAAGAAATAGACATGCGAGCAGTAAAAGAAGCAGAAAAGGGAGGAGTCGTTATAGACGGGCATTTAGCGGTCTGGATTCTCAAAGACCTAGCGCATCTAAAAATAATATTTACGGCTCCCCTCGAGGTTCGCGCCTCTCGTGTAGCAGGCAGAGACAAAAAGCCCATGGAAGAAGCTATAAAGGAGCTATTAACCCGCGAGAATAGCAACAGGATGCGCGCCAAGAAGTATTATAACATAGACATTGGAGATTTTTCTGTTGCCGATCTAGTGGTAAACACGGAGAAACTTGATGTAATTGGCGTTAAACAAGTGGTCGAGACGTTTATTGATGAATATAAACGTCTTCACCCAGAATTATTCTAATTTTTCATATGCGCATCTAAAGTATCAAATAAGACTTAAATAAGCCTTAAATAGTTGTATAGACGTCAAATAGGACGCTTAATAGGTAAATTTGAGGTGAGAAGAAAATGTCAAGTGCAAAGAAGCCCCACCTAAACTTGATAGTAATAGGCCACGTAGACCACGGCAAAAGCACCCTAATGGGCCGCTTCCTATACGAAGTAGGCGCGGTAGACGATAGAATAATCAGAGAATACGAGGAAGAAGCCAAAAAACTAGGAAGAGAAACATGGAAATATGCATGGGTCCTCGATAGGCTAAAAGAGGAAAGGGAGAGAGGCTTAACAATCGACCTAGGCTTCTACAAATTCGAAACCAAAAAGTACTTCTTCACATTAATCGACGCTCCCGGGCATAGAGACTTCGTCAAAAACATGATCACCGGAGCAAGCCAAGCAGACTGTGCGCTGCTTGTAGTCTCTGCGAAAACAGGCGAGTACGAGGCAGGCATCAGCCCGGGAGGCCAGACAACAGAACACGTATTCCTAGCGAGAACAATGGGCATAAACCAGCTAATAGTAGCAATAAACAAAATGGACGCAACCGAGCCACCCTACAGCAAAGAAAGATATGAAGAAGTAAAAAACGGCGTAGCCAGAATACTTAGGCTGGTAGGATATGATATAAGCAAAATACCCTTTGTACCAACTTCAGCGTGGTACGGTGACAACGTAACCAAGAAGAGCGACAAAACACCATGGTACGATGGCCCAACCCTCCTCGAAGCATTCGACACATTCCAAGAACCGCCTAAACCCATTGACAAGCCACTCAGAATACCAATCCAAGACGTATACTCAATTAGAGGAGTAGGCACAGTACCCGTTGGCAGAGTAGAAACCGGCGTCCTAAAAGTAGGCGACACAGTAGTCTTCATGCCACCAAACGTGAAAGGTGAAGTAAAATCCATAGAAACTCACCACGTACGAATAGAGCAAGCCGTACCAGGCGACAACATAGGATTCAACGTTAAGGGCGTCAGCAGAGACCAGATAAAGAGAGGCGACGTCGCAGGACATCCAGACAACCCGCCAACCGTAGCTGAAGAAATAGTTGGAAGAATATTTGTACTCTATCATCCAACTTCAATAACTGCTGGTTACACACCAGTCCTACATACTCATACAGCAACCGCTCCAGTGAGGTTTGAAGCCATAGAGAAGAAAATCGACCCTAAGACAGGTTCAACCATAGAGGAGAATCCACAGTTCATTAAGCAGCGTGACGCCGCTATAGTAAGATTAAAACCGCTTAAGCCTGTGGTCATAGAAAAATATGCAGAAATACCGCAGTTAGGTCGATTCGCAATAAGAGATTCTGGCAGAACAATAGCTGCTGGAACTGTAATTGATATAAAGAAAGCTCAGATTTAAGCAAAATAATTTAAACTTAATTTTTGTACACGTTTTTTAAGGGTTTGAATCTATGCCTCGATACGTAAGAATAAGGCTAGCGGGGACCTCCATAGATGATATAAATAGAGTATGTGAAGACATAAAAAATGTAGTCAGACGTGCAGGCGTAAAAATGCGCGGACCAATACCATTACCAACAGAAAAGCTGAGAGTCACTGTAAGGAAAGCACCGTCAGGACAGGGAACACACACGTTCGACCACTGGGAAATGAGAATACACAAACGCCTCATAGACATAGACATCGACGAGCGAGCCCTAAGACAGCTAATGAGAATAAGAGTGCCCAGAACAGTAAGAGTAGAAATAAAAATAATCTAAAACTATTCAAAAACTTTTTCTCACAAAAACCTAATAAATCTCTGCACCAAATTTTTCCCTGAGCCGGGGTGCCCGAGTGGACCAAAGCCTCAAAGGCTGTCCAAAGGGGTTGGCCTGGAGAGCCAATGCCCCTCTGGGGCTCCCGGGTTCGAATCCCGGCCCCGGCGCCACTACCCATCTAAAAATTAATCTTCATACAACATTTAACAATTAGGGGTCGCGATGAAAGGCTACGAATTTCTGCCCCATACAGCCGACGTGTATATTGCGGCATATGGATGTACATTAGAGGAAGCATTCGAAAATGCGGCCAAAGCCATGATGGAGGTCATGACCGATCCAAACAAAGTTAGGGCAGAAAAAGAGGTTGAAATAAACGTAGAGGGGCATGATTTGGAGTCTCTCCTCTACAATTGGCTGGAAGAGTTGCTCTATATTTTTGAAACTGAGGGACTCGTATTTTCGAAATTCCGAGTGCTTTCAATTAAGAAATCGAATGGCAAATATTCGCTTAAAGCTAAAGCCTGGGGAGAAAAATTTAACCCAGAAGTTCATGAATCAAGAACCTTAGTAAAGGCGGCAACCTATAACCTCATGGAGATAAAAAAGGACGAGAAGAAATACACGTTAAAATTCGTCCTAGATATTTAGTCAACCTCAACCCTTATCTCCTCTAATAGCAGAATGGGTATCTTAACGCTTCCCATCTTTCTAAGATAAATTATTCGATGCTTCTCCATGAACTGCAGATCATAGTAAACATTAGGGATGGATCTCCCGAGTTTTCTGGCTAACTCGCTTATATTTATCAACTCTCCTCGTTCTAGAATCTCAAGAATCTCCACCATTCTCTTGGACATTAATCGGCGCAGCACCTCAGGCGATAATTCTTCTTCAACATTAGCCGCTATCTCTCCCTCTTCTTCATACTCCTTAACTATCATACCGTATTGAGGATGAATCCTAAGCTTCTCATTGACCTCCAAATCCTCCGGCACAATTTTTCTACGCATAACTATTCGCATAATACTTTATGGTAAAATCATAAAACTATTTAAATATTATTTGCTGGTAATAATAACTGCGTGAAAATTATGCCGCATGTACCATTAAAACGTATAGATAAATACGTTTGGGAAATACCCCAAAACTTCAAGCCTGGAATGCGTGTACCAGCGCGGGTATTCGCCGATGAGGTTCTCCTAAAGAAGATGCAAACAGACCTAACATTGGAGCAAGTAGCTAACGTGGCCCATCTCCCAGGAATTTATAAGTACTCCATCGTCCTGCCAGACGGACACCAAGGCTACGGTTTCCCCATAGGAGGAGTCGCGGCCTTTGATGCTGAAAATGGCGTTCTAAGCCCAGGAGGAGTAGGGTACGACATAAACTGTGGCGTCCGAGTATTAAGAACAAACCTAACAATAGATGACGTCAAACCCAAGCTCTCCGTGCTCATCGAAACTCTATTCAGGTTCGTTCCCTCAGGTCTGGGCTCCTCTTCTAAACTAAGGCTCTCCAACTCGGAGCTGAACAAGGTGCTAGAAGAGGGCGTTCAATGGGCGGTTAGACAGGGCTATGGATGGAGTGAAGATCCAAACTTCATTGAAGAGGGAGGTGCAATGGAAGGAGCAGACGCCAGCAAAGTCTCGGCACGAGCAAAAAACAGGGGAAGAAATCAGCTCGGAACCCTAGGCAGCGGCAACCACTTCCTTGAAGTACAATATGTAGACAAAATATACGACCCACAAACTGCTAAAGTACTCGGAATAGAGCACGAAGGACAAATCACCGTTATGATACACACCGGAAGCAGAGGACTAGGACACCAAGTATGCAGCGACTACCTAAAGATAATGGAAATAGCAATGCGCCGCTACGGGATAAGAGTACCAGACAGGGAGCTCGTATGCATACCTGCAAACAGCAAAGAGGCAGGCGACTACTTTGCAGCTATGAAAGCAGCCGCCAACTTCGCGTGGACAAACAGGCAGCTTATCACGCACTGGACTAGAGTTGCCTTTGAACGAGTATTCCAAACATCCGCCGACAACTTAGACATGCACATAATCTACGACGTAGCTCACAACATAGCTAAGCTTGAGGAACACGAAGTCAACGGCAAAAAAGTAAAAGTATACGTTCACCGGAAAGGAGCAACAAGAGCCTTTCCACCTGATCACCCAGTAGTACCAGCAAAATATAAAGCCATTGGACAGCCAGTTCTCATACCAGGCTCCATGGGAACTGCAAGCTACATACTAGTTGGAACACACACATCCATGCGCATCACATTCGGCTCGGCCCCTCACGGAGCGGGACGAATGCTAAGTAGGGCAAAAGCAATTAGAGAATACAGGGGTAGCGCCGTGAAAAGCGCCCTAGAACGACAAGGCATTCTCATAAGAGCGGCCAGCCTAAGAGTAGTCGCGGAAGAAGCTCCCGGCGCCTATAAAGATGTGGACAGAGTGGCCGACGTAGCTCACGGAGTAGGGATAGCAAGGAAGATAGTTAGACTTCGCCCACTGGCGGTAGCTAAAGGCTAGATTGAAATAACTTTTTTATATTTAGTTTCTTTCTCATGTTAGGTGTCTGAAATGTCTGAGAATCAGCAAGAAGAAGTAGAAGTAAAACCCGTACTCACAACGTTAGACGGCAAAGAGATCAAGCTATGGGGGAGATGGTCACTATCAGAAGTGGAAGTTAGAGATCCAGGGCTAAGAAAGTACATCAGCCTTAAGCCAGTCCTGCTGCCGCACACTGAAGGGAGACATGAAAAGAGGCGGTTTGCCAAGTCCAAGGTCCCTATAGTTGAAAGGCTAATAAACCAGATGATGAGGCCCGGTAAAAACGCGGGCAAGAAAATGCTCGCGATGAATATAGTGAAAAGAGCCTTCGAAATAATCGAGCTCAGAACAGGCAAAAACCCCGTCCAGGTTCTCGTGTGGGCTATTGAAAACGCTTCCCCAAGGGAAGAAACCACTAGAATAGCCTTCGGCGGGATCCTATACCACGTATCAGTCGACGTAGCTCCACAGAGACGAGTAGATCTGGCGCTACGCTTCATCTCCGAGGGCGCGAGAAACTGCTCCTTCAACAATCCTAAGACCATAGAGGAATGCTTGGCTGATGAAATAATAGCTGCCGCATATGGAGAGCCTACAAGCTACGCTATTAAAAGAAAGGAGGAAATAGAAAGAATAGCCTACGCAGCAAGATAAAACTAAACGACACTCTCTTTTACTTCTCTCACGTAATATTCATTGCTACGGTGAATGCTAATGGGCATTGAGTTATGGACAGAAAAGTATAGGCCAAGAACACTGGATGAAATCGTTAATCAAGAGGAAATCGTATCAAGGCTTAAAGAATTCGTAAAAGAGAAAAACGTTCCTCACCTCCTGTTCGTGGGCCCGCCTGGCACGGGGAAAACTACGGCAGCTCTATGTCTCGCTCATGATTTATATGGAGAGCATTGGAGGGACAACACTCTTGAACTGAACGCCTCCGACGAGAGAGGAATAGACGTTATACGAACGAGGATAAAGGATTACGCTAGAACAATACCTCTCGGCGAAGTACCATTCAAACTTATAATTCTAGATGAAGCCGACAACATGACCAGCGACGCCCAGCAAGCCCTAAGACGAACAATGGAGCTATTCTCGAGGTCAACCCGATTTATATTAATAGCGAACTACGCATCCAAGATAATAGAGCCAATACAGTCCAGATGCGCAGTATTCCGCTTCCAGCCCCTTCCAAAAGAAGCAGCAAAAGATAGGTTGAGATACATAGCGCAGAACGAGGGAGTAAAGGTAACCGAGGAAGCTCTCGAAGCCATATGGGTTGAAAGCGAGGGAGACCTTAGAAAAGCCATAAATATTCTGCAGGCCGCTGCAGCGCTGCGAAAAGAGGTCACCGAAGAAGTAGTTTACGAAGTACTGGGCAAGATATCCCCCAAAGAAGTAAGAGAAATAATCAAGCTAGCAATAGCTGGGAAATTCCTAGAAGCCAGGGACAGGCTAAGAAGCTACATGTACTCCTACGGTCTCTCAGTAGTAGACGTCCTCAAAATGATGCACAAAGAACTACTCTCAGCTAAGCTTGACCTAAACATAGACGAATATACAAGAGCGGAGCTACTAGACCTAATAGGCGAAATAAACTTCAGGCTAGTCGAAGGCTCGGACGACGAGATACAGCTCAACGCGCTCCTAGCCAAGTTTGCCTTAATAGGATCTAAATCAAGGAGGACAGCATGAGCGCTCGTATTCCCTGGGTTGAAAAATATAGGCCGAAAAGGATAGCAGACGTAGCTGGTAATGATAAGGCAAAAAAGGCCTTCATAGCGTGGCTAAACTCCTGGGTGAGAGGAAGACCCTCCAAAAAGGCCGCGCTCCTTTATGGTCCGCCTGGTACGGGCAAAACCAGCATAGCTCACGCGGCGGCAATAGAATACAACTTAGATCTCGTTGAAGCCAACGCCAGCGACGTCAGAACCTCACAAGCTTTGAGAACAAAAATTTTTAGGGCAGCAAGTGAACAGAGCCTCTTCGGAAAACGGGGGCGTTTGATACTTCTAGACGAAATAGATGGAATAAGCCCGAGAGAAGACCGAGGAGGCCTAGAAGTAGTTAAAGGGTTAATAAACATTTCTAGACACCCAGTCGTATTAACGGCAAATAATCCCTGGGATCCGAGGCTAAGAAGCCTACGAGAACTTTGCGAAATGATAGAGTTCAGAAAGCTTGGGAAGCGAGACATAATCAGAGTATTGAAAAGTATATGTGAAAAGGAGGGAATAGAATGTCCCTACGAAGTGCTCGACTATATAGCTAGGAGGGCAAAAGGAGACCTAAGAGCAGCCATAAACGATTTGCAATCCATAGCTGAGGGTAAAACGCGCATAACGCTTCATGACCTCGAAATATTAGGCTATAGAGCTGAACAGGCCGACATGTTCACAATTGTAAGATATATTCTAACTGCTAGAACACCTCTTCAAGCCCGCGGAGTACTTTCATATCCTTCTCTAGACTACGAAATGCTCATTCAATGGCTAAACGAAAACATACCATACCAATACTCTCCGAGCCTAGTTGCTATCGCAGACGCGTATGACGCGTTATCGAGAGCCGACGTATTTCTTGGAAGAATGAAAAGAAGACAACAATGGTCCTTACTAACATACGTTCTGGATCTCATTACAGTTGGAGTGGCTAGTGCGCGAGAAAAACCTCCCTTCAAGTTTGTAAAATACAGTTTCCCCCAAAAACTAAGAATATTAGCAGCTACAAAATACAAAAGAGAAGCAGCTCAACGGGTCCTCAAGCAAATAGCTAAAAACACTCACATGTCAACCCGTAAAGTTCGCCTCGAACTGCTTCCATTCCTCAAAATAATAGACGAATCGAACCCAGAAATGATGAGAAAAATACTTAAAAGCCTAGATATAAGCAAAAAAAGCTTCGAGGCAATACTTAGTTAACCCTACTCTTTCTGCTTCACTTTCGCTTCCTTAACAGTTTTTCCTCAACGCGCTTAATAATCTCATCTCTAAGTTTTCTAAGCGGTACTCCTTGCAGAGTAATCTTTGTAGTTCTCCCCCTACCCTTAGTGGAAGGTTCTGTCGAAATTATACCCATAATACTTAGTCGTTGAATATACTCCCAAAATGTGGTGTGGGCTCTGGGCTTAGTACCATATTCTTCGCATATTTCCCTATAATGTCCTTCAACCATGCCTGTAGAAACCCACCTAACGTATTTCTGTGCGCTTAGAAGCTCAACTAGGGCTAGCAAGAATAGCAGCTCGTGCAGGTCTAGGTAGTCTAGAAGGCTTACGGGGAAAGGCATAATAAGGCTAAACGCCTCATTTACATCTTCTATGCTTATAGCTCCTCTACCCTGCCTTTCAGCTCTTCTGCCAGCTATGAGGAGTATTTCTAAGGCTATTCGAGCATCGCCAGGCCCCATCTTGTCATGTCCCACTAAGTCGCCGATTGTTGCAACTATCTCGTCACTTATAGCAGATTCATAAATGGCGCCCTCCTCAACACGCCCCCATATGATATCCTCAATCTCCCTCTTAGTGTAGGGTTCAAATCGAATTACGTGGTGAGCTAAAGTACTCCTAATTGATCCATCAAGGGAGCGTATCGAAAATGGGTCTCTCAGTATCATTATCAATGATATACGGTATTTAGTAGTATAGCCTGCCTCGCCTAAACGTGTTAAATCATATAATATGTTTTCTTTCTTATCGAAACGTGCAATGTAATCAAGTTCGTCGAGAACAAGTATAAGATATTTATCATTATCCTCAAGATACTGCAGTATAAGGCGCAAAACATCATCCTTAGAGAGCCCCTTATCCGGTATGGTCAACCCTATGTTTCTCGCTAAGAACCTATAGATGGCAAAAGTCGTTCGGTGAATAAAGCAATTTGTGTAAACGAACTCAAACTTCAGGGTTCTCTTTATTCTACGCGCTTTTAAAGCTTCTCCAAACTTATTGGCGATCATCGTCTTGCCAGTACCGGGAGGTCCTATCATAAGAACCCTTACAGGCACAACGCCAGGCCTAAGCACAAAGGGTCGCATAGCCTGAAAAAGCTGGGCAAAATGTTCTTTCCTATGTGGAACACGCCGCGGTATATACTCCGGAAAAAGCTTCGTTTCATCTCTAAATATTCTTGAAGGACTATGAACGCTTCCTACCACGTATTCATCGGTCAGAGTCCATCACACCCCGGGGGAGAACCTTACTAATATTATAGTGGCACTCTTTCTTAAGCCTTGTTTTCGACGATGCGACATACCAAATAATCGAAAGACGTCTTAGAACTTTATGGTTTAAATACTAGCGCTATACCAGCCAAATCGCCGACTATCTCAACGCTGGCAACGCAATCTTGCTTTCTACGCCTATATAAATTAGAAATTATCCTCCAAAGCTTATCACTATTAAGATTAGAAAGCCTAACGTGAACCTCAATTTTCTTACACTCAGTAGCCCTTAAATGCTCGGCTAGGAGCTTTGCCAGCTCTTCTTCTTTACACCTAAATTTTATCCAATAAAGTAGCGGTCTATAACTGGCAATTCCCCTTATAGGGTAACAGGTAAAAAGCATTCTAACCAGCTTAAGTGGAGGAAGAGAAGTCTCAAGTATAAGGAGTCCTTTAAGCCCCAGGTCTAAAACCCTAACATTTGGATCGTGGGGGAAAATCGCATCTTCAAGGTCGCGTGCAATTCTTTTCTCGCTTCCAACTTTTATGGTAACAATAACTATGTTCTTGCCTTTCTGTATTCTCTCTGCCACTCCAAGTATTTTTTTAGTGCCCCCCATTTCACCTCGACACCTATGCCAGACTTATTAGGAACGTCAATGTAACCATTTCTCTGAACCCATAGAGGCTCAACAATATCTTCTTTCCAATACCTACTGCTAGCAGAAATATCGTTAGGATAAGAAACCCCTGGCAGCGACGCTAAAGCCACTAAGTGTCCACGGCCTATGCCTGTCTCCAACATCCCCCCAATCCAAAAACCAAGCCCAACATCGACAGCAAACCTGTAGATAGCTAACCCCTCAGTATATCCTCCAACTCTTCCAGGCTTAAGATTCACAACTTCAACTGCACCAAGCTTATAGGCCGTCTTTAAAGCATTTAAACTAGTAATGCTTTCATCCAAACATATAGGAGTTCGAAGCTTTCTCGATAAAATAGCGTGTCCGTTTAGGTCGTCGTGCTCGAAAGGTTGTTCAAGCATCAACAGATCAAACTCGTCAAGTTTAAGCAGAGTCTTTAAGTCGCGCAGCCTATACGCGGCATTAGCGTCTACCTGCAAAGGTACGTCAGGATATTCCCTTCGAACCCTCGATAAAACGTCAACATCCCATCCAGGCTCGATCTTTAGCTTAATCCTTAAGTATCCTTCATCTAGTCTAGTCCCTATAATTTTCAAAAGTTCGCTTACAGAGCCAGCAATTCCTATACTAACTCCAGACTCTATCCTGCTCCTTACACCCCCTATAAAGCGGCTTAACGGCTGGGAAGCAAGCCTCGCCTCCAAATCCCAGACAGCCATCTCCAAAGCCGCCTTAGCCATATTATGTCCCTTAACGCGGGACATAACCGCCCAAACATTGTTTTTCGAGATGTCCTCACAGTCGAGAACGTTTTTAATCAAAAACTTGTCAAGAACATAAAGAGCTGTCTCATAGGTCTCGTAGCTATACCACGGGCCTTCCCCAGCTACAACTTCTCCCCACCCCTCTTCGCCACCCCTCTCAATAACCCTAACAAGTATAACATGGCGCGAAGAAGTGACCCCAAAGCTAGTTCTAAAAGGACGTGCCAAAGGCATTTGAACGCCATAAAGCTCTATCTTCTCTATTTCCAAGGAACCTCACCACGAAGAATCTTATCAAGAGGCGATTTCCAAAGCACATAGAAATTTCTACGGCAACCATCTACTTTAGCGCTAACAAACTCCATAGCTACGTAGCCTCTGGAAAAATACTCTTGAAAAGCGCTTCTAAGCTTCAATTTCCACTCATTAGCCAAATCGAGACTGTACCGCTTCATTTCATTAATATCTCCAGGTATCTCAACAAGCAATACTTCACTATCCAAGTCAAGTTTAACTTTTTCAATCCGCCTAATACAGCTGTCGACAACAACGGTTTCAAAAACAGAATCTGCAATCCCTCGCACATCCTCTAAAGATGGGGGTGAGAGCTCTCCGTTAACCCTTTTTTTCACGCGCTCGCTCTTTATCCACCATTCAACCTTAAAGCGGTCGCTGATCATGCCTCTATTAATACTATCCCTCATTTCGCCGTAGTAGTTGGGATAGTACCTTCTACACACAACGCCCAACTTCGCAAAGTTAAACTTCGCGTTTAACCCCTGAGCGGGGTCATACGTCCACTCAATAAGGTCTAATCCCTGCGCCAGAACAGCCTCCCGCTGAGCCAGCTTCAAAGCAAGAGCTATTCCGCGCCCCCTATAGGCGCGCCTGACGCCAACCATGTGCGAATAATGATACAAGCTTCCATTAGGCTTCAACGCTGGAAACCCTAGAACAAAGCCCACAATCCTGCCGTTAACCTCGGCAACCCTCAAAACACCTCCATTATCATCAATTGCTTTAAGAAGATGAGCCGGAACAGCCTCAGTGTAATCGTCCATGCCCCACGCGTCCTTCATAACATCCATTATTTCCCAATATTTAGAAGGATCTTTCACCCGCCTAATAATCCAGCTACTCATGCCAAAAATAGAGAAGGAGTATCGAATAAATCTTCACTACCTTTCTTCGAAAAATTTACTGTACCAGCATTTAGACTATTTCGAACTCCTCTAAATGCAGTTTTGTGGAAGCAAAACTGTGCTTTCTTGTCCTTTCTATTAGCATTATGTAGCAATGTATGAAAAGAGAGGTGAAACAGTATTTTAAGTCGAATTTCTGAGCTATCTACAATCTATATTTTTATTTTCGCTATTAGACATTGAATAGCTAGCTTGATTTGATTAAGGTTTCTCCGCGTCTTTTAATTGTACAGAAATGTTTTACAAAAATAAATAAGTTATAAATACTCCAGAATTTCGGATATGTAAACGAATTGTCATGTCTATAAAACCACGTTCTAAAGAGCCTAAAACACCGCTAGAAGAAAATAATATGTTCAGAGGACTTAAAAGAGCACCACATAATCTCATCGAGGCTCTACGCCGAGTTCAAGCGCGATACGGCTACTTGCCTCCTGAGGGTATAAAACAGGCTGCAGAATACGTGGGGGTTCCTTTCTCACAAGCCTATAGCGTAGCAACCTTCTATCACCAATACAGCCTCGAGCCAGTAGGTAAATACCGGATATTAGTATGCATGGGCACTGCCTGTCATCTCAGAGGCAACGACTTAAACTTCGAATTCTTACGCATGCTACTAGGCCTTAAAGAAGGCCAAAAAACAACCAAAGACGGCTTGTTCTCGTTAGAAGTTGCCAGATGCTTCGGATGTTGCGGCCTGGCCCCCGTAGTAGTTATCGAAAAACCAGATGGAACCAGGCAAATAATCGGAAACGCTAACGCCCGCGTACTCAGGGCAGCGATAATCAAATATAGAAGACAGGAAGCGGGTGGGAACGAATGAGCTGGACGCTGCTCGACAAATGCTGTGAAAAATGTACCCACTCTTTAGACAATCCTTGTCCCGACTACATAGAGTGCAGAGTTAACGGACCCCTATGTCATTCCGACAAAAAGTGCAAAGAGCTGCGAAAGAAGAGGCTGGAAGAAATCCAGTACGGCGCGGTGGGCGCGAAAATAAAGATACCATTATCCAGCTGTACGCTTGCAAGCGGCGCCGAAAACATATACGAAGCAGTGAAGGACTACGTAGAAAAGAATGGGCTCAAAATATCAATAAGCATCTCAGGTTGCTTCGGGCTAGACTTCCTAGACCCATGGATAGAGTTTACTTCCAAAGGTATGCCTACAGCCATCTACGCTAACGTAAAGCCCAAAGACATTCCGCGCCTAATAAAGGAGTATTTTGAAGAACACGACGTAAGCAGCGCATATGTTCTGAAAAACAAAACTGGCAAGGCGAAAGGCGAGGACAAAGTACCCCTGCTCGATGAACTAGACGTTTGGAAGAAGCAATACAGGTGGGTGTCTAGAAACTGCGGAATAGTCAACCCCGAGTCCCTGGAAGAATATATAGCCACAGGAGGCTATAGAGGACTAAGCCGAAGCCTAAAAATGAGCCCCGAACAAGTCATAGATGAGATACTGAAAAGCGGGCTTCGGGGCAGAGGCGGAGCTGGCTTCCCCACGGGAATCAAGTGGAGAATAACCAGAGAGCAGAAAGTCACGCCGAAATATGTCGTAGCCAACGCTGACGAAGGAGACCCCGGAGCATTCATGAACAGGCTCCTCGCCGAATCCGACCCCTTCAGAATAATAGAGGGACTAACAATAGCGGGCTACGCGATAGGAGCCAACCAAGGATACATCTTCGTGAGAGCAGAAAAGCCCCTAATGGCTAGCAGACTCCAAAAAGCCGTAGAAGAAGCGAGAAAATACGGCCTACTAGGAAAAAACATACTAGGCTCAGGATTTGACTTCGACATCGAAGTCATACTGAGCGCTGGCGCCTTCGTATGCGGAGAAGAAACCGCGCTTCTAGCAGCCATCGAGGGTCGAAGAGCCTGGCCGAGGCAAAGGCCACCCTACCCCGCGCAGAAGGGGTTGTGGGGTAAGCCGACAGCCATAAACAACGTAGAAACACTTGCACATGTAGCCACGATAATGGCCGAAGGAGCAGAAGCGTTCGCTTCTGTAGGGACCGAGAAGACAAAAGGCACAAAAATGTTCTGCGTAACAGGCTCCGTAAAAAGACCCGGAGTCTACGAAGTACCAGTCGGAACCAGCATTAGATACCTAGTAGAAGAATTGGCTGGAGGAGCAGTCGAAGGCAGCGCAATCAAGGCGGTCCAGATAGGTGGCCCCTCTGGTGGCTGCATACCCGCATCAAAGCTAGACCTGCCCCTCGACTACGAAACCCTGCAAAGCGCTGGCGCCATAATGGGCTCAGGTGGCATAGTCGTAATTAACGATAAAAACTGCATGGTGGATGTTGCAAAATTCTTCTTAACATTCACTTCTGCAGAGTCGTGCGGCAAATGCTTCCCCTGCCGAGTTGGGCTTAAAATACTGTGGGATATCCTAGACAAAATTACAAGAGGTCAAGGAACAGAGGAAGACCTAGTAGTGCTTAGGCACGTTGCAAACACAGTAAAATACGCAAGTCTCTGCGCGCTTGGAGGAACCGCTCCTAATCCCGTATTGTCAACTCTTAGATATTTCATGGATGAATATGAAGCACACATAAAGGATAAGACATGCCCAGCGAAGGTGTGCAAAGCTCTAATCACCTACACTATTAACGAGGATAAATGCATAGCCTGCGGGCAATGCGCAGCAAACTGCCCCGTTAACGCGATATCCAAGCAGGAAAGCGGCAAGTATTCGATAGACGTAGACAAGTGCATTAGATGCGGGACCTGCTATGTTGTTTGTCCAGTTGGCGCTGTAGAGAAGCATAGTAGAGGGAGAAGAAGGAGCGGGGGTGAAATGAAATGGTAAACGTAAAACTTGATGGTGTGGAAGTTGAAGTAGAACCAGGCACAACCGTACTTGAAGCTGCTAAGAAGGCGGGTATTGAAATACCGCATCTCTGCACCTTAAAAGACCTATACAATGGTGCAAGCTGCAGGCTATGCCTAGTAAAAACCACGCGCGGCAAGCTGGTCCCAGCCTGCGCATACCAAGTCTATAGGGACGAGGAGTTCACAGTAAACTCTCTGGAATTGAAGAGAATAAGGAAAGTAAACTTTGAGCTCCTCCTGTCGTTTCATAAAATCGAATGCTGGAAATGCGAGAGAAAAGGCGACTGTCTCCTAGCCAGCCTTTCGCAAGAACTAGGAGTTGAAGGAATACCTGTGTGCTCGCAGTGCCCGCTGCCACCAGAGGAATGCTTGCTAACCAAGGGGATACTGTGCCTAGGCATGATAACAAGCTCCGGCTGTGACGCCGAATGCATAACGAGCGGTGGACAGTGCTGGGGATGCAGAGGGCCGATAACCAGAAGGGACGTCCTTGAGAGGGCGTTCAAGCGGTATGAGGAGCTAGGCTTTAACATCGACGACGTCCTATTCCGAGCTGAGATTTTCTGGAATTCTGTTCCCGCGTTTGAGAAGCTGAAAAAGGTAGCTGCTGAGGTGAGAGGTGGGAAGAAGTGAAAAGCTTCTATATAGAGTTTGGAATAGAAGAGGTACCCGCAGTAGCGGGCAGGCTGGATATCTACGTTAAAGGCGACGAAGTCTCAGTCAAGGTGCGGTTCGGAGTCCTACAAGACCCCCGATTCTTCGAAAAATTCGTAAAAAAGAGGGACCCGATAGAAGTCCCCTATATGATGTCCAGAATATGCGGAGTCTGTAGCGTAGTTCACCTCACGTGCTCTACAATGGCGATAGAGAAAGCCATGGGAATCAAGCCGGAAGAAAACTCCCTAAAAATAAGAGAAATAGCAAAGGGCATGGAAATTTTACAAAACAACCTTATTCACGTTCTAATGTCAATACCAGACTTCACGGGCACGAAAAACGCACTAGAATTCTCCAAGAAATATCCAAACATATTCTCGAAAATAATGGAACTAAACACTAGAACTCTAGACGTCTACAGAAGAATAGGAGGAAGATTTATACATACACCCAGCATTGGCGCAGCATTTCACGGAAAGCCAATCTACAGGTACGAGCTTGAAGGCATAAGCAGGGAGCTCTCTAACCTATCGGAGGAGCTCCATTCTCTAGCTTACGAACTCGCAGAAATATGGAAGCCCCTAGCTCCCGGCTTTAAAGATCCCGTTCCGTCGTACTGTGTCCTGCAGGCCGATGACGGCTACCCGTTTTTCAGCGAAAAACTCCTCTTCTCCGACGGTCAAGTAGTTCCAGCCGAAAAATACTACGAAACAATAGAAGAGCTGAAAATCGAATACTCCAACGCTCACTACACGCTATATAAGGGGAAGCCCTTCTACACCGGCTCCAGAGCCCGGTTACAAGCCTACTCTCACT
The DNA here is from genome assembly GCA_029258735.1 of archaeon. GTDB lineage: Archaea > Thermoproteota > Thermoprotei > Thermofilales > JAPDKD01 > JAPDKD01. The sequence goes on from JAPDKD010000036.1 coordinate 18,354, forward strand.
TGCTCACTGATAGGACGAGGGAGGTAATTAAACTCTTAAAAATAGACTATGATAATCCCTTTGAGAACGTTAAAGCACAATACGCTGAGGCGGTTCAAGTAACAGAGGTCCTTGCCCAAGTTGCTGCCGAGCTAGCCGCAAAAGTCAAACACAGCATTAAACCATTCTATCTGGAAAGGAGGAAAGACTGCACAGGCGAAGGTATAGCATTTGCCACCGCTCCTAGGGGTACTCTCATACATCACTACCGTATAAGAAATGGAAAAATGGACTACGCCAACGTTATCACGCCGACCGTAATGAACGCTAGACACGTAGAAGTAAACGGCGAAGCGCTTATACGATGGCTCGCTAGCTCTGGCCAGCCAGACGAGGAAGAAGTGAAGCCGATTATAGCCGCGCTTCTCAGGGCATATGATCCGTGCCTTCCATGCGCAGTTCACTGAGGTGGTGAGAATGAAGGTTGCGTTTTTCTCGTTTGGAGCTTGCGAAGGATGCAGATATAGAATAGTAAACGAGTTCGCCAAGATAGCAACGTTGCTCGAAAAACACGGGATAGAAATAGTCAGAGAACCTCTACTAGGAGTAAAGACAGAGAAGAACTACGACGTTGCAATAATAGAAGGAGCAGTAACATCGCTAGACGTAGAAAGAGTTAAAGAAATAAGACGTAAAGCAAAGTTTCTCATAGCCCTTGGAAGCTGCGCCTTTCTAGGCGGTATAGCAACGCTTGGATACAAATATGGAGTGCAAGCTGATGAATACTTAAAGAAAGGCTATTCTCTCGGCGTTCCCCTGCACCAGATAGTCAAGGTTGATGGCTATGTTAGGGGCTGCCCCGCCTCCGTCGACGAACTGGTTAACGTCCTAGAGGAAATAGCGGTAACTGGGTCAATATCGAAGTACGAAAGGCGGTTCGAATACGAGAAGCAGACGGATCTCGTGTTAGATGACGGCTTCCTACGGCTCGACACGGGTAAGTGTATAGTGTGCGGTAGATGTATCGAATTGTGCTCAAAAATCTACGCGAACGTTTTAACGCAGGCATTCAGAGGCTACCGCGTAATTGTAACAACCCCAGCTCAAATCAGTTTTCTCGAGGCAGGATGCATTAGATGCGGCCTCTGCGCCGCTTACTGTCCCGTAGCAGCTATAACGTATAGGAACGACGTAGAAGCTGCGCTGAAAACAGCGAAAAACGGTGGACGGGTCGTTATAGAGCGGCAGGCCGTTGAGGCATTAGCCGAAGCCTTAGGGATAAAGCCGGGACAGGTAATACCGCTGCTAAAGACTCTTGGCTTCTCTAAGGTGGAGATAGTTAATCCACTTTCCCTTATAGACTTTGAAAAGACCGGGATAGTGCCCTATAGTTCTGCCGAGAAACGGCTTGTCGAACAGGTGTTCCCCGAGGCCAGCAAATATTTGCTTGAATATCCTAAGCTAAGTCTAGACAAAGATACAGTATTAGTGACTGTCTGCGTAGCCAGGAAGGAAGATCATTCTCCAGTTCTCACGGTTCACGAGCTGGTGGGCTTGGCCAGAGACATGTTGATAACTTTTAAGGATCTGCCCGAAGAACAGCTAGAATCTAAGAACAATGATTGTAACGTTAAAATAGCCAAAGGACCCGAAGAAGTGAAAGCAGCTATACGGGACTTTCTCAGCAACCCTAGGGGTATAGTAGTATTACAAATATGTCCAGGAGGCTGCGCGAAAGGCTCAGGCCTGCACTTCCCTATCCTAAATGATTATTAAAAATTAATATTTTTTATATATTATTGATTATTTCTTTCAAGAATTTTACGTCATTCTTCAATATGGTTAGAGGGTCTTTGTAGGCTCCCAGCGACTCGTCCTCAATGTTAATGTCGTAGTCGTATCCCTTCGACTTCAGCGTCTTAATTACTTTCTTCAGGTCTATGTCGCCCTCGTAAAGCGGCATCATCTTGACCTCGCCTGGTTTCCGTTGAGTCTCCCTCAGGTTTTTCGGTACGCTAGCGTTCTTCACGTGTGTGTGCTTGACGAGGTGGGCGTATTTCTCGATGATCTCGTAAACTCTTGAAAGCGGGTAGCCGTACCAGTAGAAGTTGCCCGTGTCTAGAGTTAGGCCAAAATACTCGCTGCCAATCTCATCAGTCAGCTTCTCTATAAACTCGTCCCTGTTTCCTATTACGCCATGGTTTTCCATTGCCAGGCTAACCCCAAGGTCGCTGCAGGTCTCGAGGCAGGGGGACACTGCCTTAACCATCCTCTCGATGTAGTCCTCTATGGTGTAGCCTGGCAGCTCCCTCATCATGGCGTTAATTCTGACCACTGGCACGCCAAGGTCTCCAGCTACGCGACACGCGTCTACAACGTACTTAATCTCTGCGTCCATGTCGAGGCGCGAAAAATCGTTTTCGATTAGAATCGCGCTTATCGTAAACCCTTCGTCCTCCAGGAGCCTTCGCAGCTGTACTCGGTACTCTCTAGAGGAGACATCAAGGCCGAGAAGGGTCTTGTGTCCCATATCTACATATGCGTTGGGCTTAAGTTCCCTGCTGACGTATAGTTCGAAGCTGTTAATTCCGAGGTCGCGCAGCCCGTCGAAGAGGTCTTTGTAGCCGACCCATTTCACGGTAAAATCTCTTATGGAGAGAAACATCTCCGTTCACGTCAACACTGAAGCTGGGGAATATTAGCTTTACCGTTTTTAGAATCCTTTTACTCGGTTAAGGTGGAGGCAATAACTGCCTGCCCGAGCGCTATGCCTCCATCGCCTGGAGGTACGCGTCTTTGAAGCTGCAGCCGGATACCATCCTCTTCCAGCCTCCTCCTCATGCCTCTGATTATTATGTCGTTGACGGATGCGCCCCCGGAAACGTACACGACGCCATGTCTCCGCGCAGCCGGAGAGCGCGCAGCAATGCTGGCTAAGGCTTCGCCGAGCCTAAACAGTAGGGTATAGGCGAGCCCGGCCATGTCTCCATCTAGCTTCTCTAACATGTATTCAAAGGCCTCGGTAGTGTTCACTACGTAGACTCCATCCCGTTCTCCTACGGGTAAATGTAAATCATCGTAAAGACGCCCACGCCTAGCATATGCTTCAAGCCTTATGGCCGGCTCTCCCTCGTAGGTTCTCGCGTAGCAGACGTTCAGCAAAGCGGACGCTGCGTCGAGGACTCTTCCGGTGCTAGAAGTTAGAACGCTTTTTCTGGCTATGCGGTAGCTTACCCTTGCCTCTCGCTCTCCATGCTTCAGCTTATCTATTAGATTCCTCTTCTTCAACAGATTTACTACCTCGTCTTCGCTGAGAAATCTCGATAAAACGCCTATCAGCATGCGGACAGGGTTTCTCGCGGCAGCATCTCCACCAGGCATGGGCTGATAGGCTAAGTGACCGATCCGCCTAAACGATCTGTAGCAAGCCTCTAGAACTTCGCCTCCCCATATCGCTCCGTCGACGCCGTAGCCTGCTCCATCTATCGTAATTACAGCTCGCGTTTCTCCGGGTTCTACGCCTCGGTCGGCGAGAACAGACGCAGCGTGGGCATGGTGGTGCTGAACATCCATAACTTCTGCCCCGTACTTTCTACTCCACATTACGCCTGCTAGCCGAGAGGTGTATCTGGGATGCTTATCAACAACTAACAGGGCGTTAGAGGGGTTGATCCTGTATACTTTTACGAAGAACTCCAGATACCTTTCCAAGTCCGTCAAAATGTCGTAGTCGTCTAGGTCTCCAATGTACTGAGTGAGGACTACCTTATCCTCGAACGCTACGGCGCCGGCGGACTGGAAATCCGCTCCGAAGGCTATCACAGGCTTCTTAAAAACTAGGGGCACACGTATCCACATGGGAGCGTATCCCCTGCTCCGCCTAAGAAATACAGGGGACCCCTCGGTGAGGCGGACGACGCTGTCATCTACCCTATTAACTATTCGCCTGTCGTGTAGGAGGAAGAAGTCTACGAAGCTGCTTAGCTCTCTGAATGCGCATTCTTCATCAATGCACATGGGCTTGCCTCTCTTATTGCCGCTAGTCATTATCAGGAACTTGTCCTTGGTAGACTTTAGGAGAAGGTAGTGGAGAGCGGTGTAAGGAAGCATAACCCCTATTACGTCGAGGCCTGGGGCTACGAGGCTGGCTAGATGTTTTTTTCTAGCCTTCAGCAAGACTATAGGCTTCTCGGGAGATGTGAGAAGCCTTCTAGATACGTCGTCTAGATATGCTATTTTCTCGACGATACGAATATCTAAGGCCATCAGCGCGAACGGCTTAGAGGGCCTATTCTTCCTCTCCCTAAGCTTGGCTACGACCTCTTCGTTAGTGGCTAGGGCAGCTATGTGGAATCCACCGAGCCCCTTCACTCCCACAATGTATCCTTCATCTATTAACTGGCCGGCCGTCGCGATAGGGTTCTTTGTTTGAATCTTCAAGCCTTTATTGTCGGTAAGCCAAACCTTAGGTCCACAGTTCGGACAGCTTATTCCTTGCGCGTGGAATCTCCTGAGATTCTCGGGGTCGGAATATTCTTGCTTGCAGTCCTCACACAGCGGAAAATCTCTCATAGATGTGTTAGCCCTATCGTATGGGACACCGTACATCATTGAGAACCTGGGCCCGCACCATGCACAGCTATTAAATGGATAACCGTGCCAACGACTCCCCGGCTCGAGGACTTCACGAAGGCAGTCTTCGCATATACCGATGTCTGGGGGAATCATTGACCGCCTTCCCATGCCTGTGAGGCTAGGTAGTATCTTGAACTCGCTCAAGTGGTCGATACACGTCTCTTCTCCAGAGATCTCCTCTATGCGTGCGGGTGGAGGCATTTCCGAAGCCAGGAGATGTAGAAACTTGTGAACATTTTCCACGTTTCCTTGGATGAGGACCTCGACTTCGCTTCCTCCGAGGTTTCTAACGTAGCCTTTTACGCCGGCCCTGGAAGCCGCTCGGTATATGAAGGGTCTAAACCCTACTCCCTGTACTATCCCTATAACCAAGAGCTTTAAAGAATACTCGCAAATCATTTAATCCGTCAGCCTCTAAATATCGATTCCCAACTCCTCGGCAATCTTTCTAGCTATGCCTGCGCCTCCATACCTAGCCCATACCGAGCAGGTTCCCTCAAGACTGACCATGCATGGTCCATAGGGGTTGGAGGGCGTGCAGCCCTTCAAGTACATAGGGCAGTCAGTCGGCTTAGCCTTACCCAGCGTTACCTCCGCGCACCTGCAGCCCGCCGGGATATCGTAACTCCATTTATCGGGGTCAATGTCTTCGATGCCGTATGCGTTCAAAGCGTCCAGTGCAGCATATTTTTCCCTGAATTTTAAGCCGCTCTCGGGTACGAAGCCTATGCCGCGCCAAGCCGAATCCACCACTTCACAACACTCAGCTATGATCTTTTGTGCACCAGTGTTCCCCTCCCACGTAACAGCCCTCCTGTACTCGTTTACGAGCTTCGCCTCTCCAGCTAGGTTTTGTCTCAAAATCTCCAGTATTGCTAACATAACGTCAATTGGCTCGAAGCCAGCGACTACCACTGGTATCCCATAATCTTCGGCCACAAAGCTCCAAGCTTTAGCGCCAGTTATAGTGGATACGTGGCCTGGAGCCAAGACGCCATTGAGCCTTACTTCAGGAACGTTATCGAAAATGTAGCGCATAATCGGCGGTGTCAGCCTATTCACATTTATTATCTTAAGGTTAGGAGGCACTCTGCCCTGCACAGCTGGGGCAGCTGTGGCTGTCATTGTTGTTTCGAAGCCCACTGACAGAAACACCGAATCTCTGCCGTAGCTCCTAGCGCTTCGTATAGAATCTAAAAAGCTGTACACGACTTCCACGTTTCCGCCTTGAGCCCTGGCCTCCGCGAGGCTTCGCGGCAATTTGCCTTGCCTATAAAGCGAGCCTGGAAGCTTATAGACGTCTCCATACGAGTAAACTTTCACGCCGTCCATGGCTAAGCGTATAGCCACATCAACGTAGTATGCTGGCGTTATACAAACAGGGCAGCCCGGCCCCGCCAGTAGTTCAACGTTAGGCGGCATTATGCTGCGGAGCCCGTAATTTGTTATTGTCCACTCATGCGTTCCGCAAAAATTCATGATCTTAATAACATAGTCTTCTCCCTTTTTCTCTCTTATTTTGTCGCTAATCTTGTCTATGGCCTTCTTTATTTCATGGGCTAGCGAAGCGTCCCTAAAGAATGCCGTAACGCGTTTAACGCCGCTGTCCATGAATATCCGGGTGGTGATATCCACCTGGTATTCTAAAAAGTTTCTCGTCTTCGCTCATCTGCCATAAGTTTTGATTCAACTAGGCTACGCCAAATGTTGCAGCGGAGAGTATGCGGCTAAAACTAATTATATATCCCGTTGGCATGAAAAACAAAGGGGCTTAGTTTAATGAAGGGAAGAATATTGTTGACGCACGGTGCTGGCGGCAAGGAAACAGGGGAGCTGCTTAACGCCTTGATAGTGTCTAGAATATGGGAGAATCTTAAGCGAGTCGAGGGAGGCTATGGTATAGATGTACTAGACGATGGCGCCACCATACCACTGGGCGACGGAAGGCACATGGTGCTATCTATTGATTCTTTCACGGTCAATCCTATCTTCTTCCCAGGCGGAGACATAGGAAAGCTAGCCGCAACAGGCTCCGTAAATGACGTAGCCGTAATGGGGGCTAAGCCTATAGCGCTCATGGACTCGATAGTCGTAGAGGAAGGCTTCTCCATGGAAGACTTGGAAAAAATAGTCAAGTCTATGATAGCGGTGCTGAGGAAGAAGGCATAGCCATCATAGGCGGAGACTTCAAGGTAATGCCCAAAGGTCAAATAGACAAAATAGTGATATCCACCGTCGCCGTAGGCATAGCTTCTAAACCTATCATAGATAAGCATCTCAAGCCCGGAGACAAAATAATAATCTCAGGAACAGTGGGCGAACACGGAGCAACAATAATGGCCCTGCAGCAAGGGCTGGGCATCGAAGCAGGGGAACTGAGAAGCGACTGTCAACCTCTCACTAAGCTTATGCTCCCGCTAGTTGAGAAATATTCCGACAATATACATGCAGCCCAAGACCCTACGAGAGGAGGAGTAGCCCAAGTTCTAAACGAATGGGCGCAGAAGACGGGGAACATAATCGTGATAGAAGAAGAAAAAATACCCATACGAGAACCTGTGAGAGCCTACTCTGAGATGCTCGGCGTCGACCCACTCTCCCTGGCATGCGAGGGCCGCGTCCTGCTAGGAGTAGAACGCGAAGCTGCGGAAAAAGTCTTAAAGTATATTCGAAACCTAGGCTACGTCGATGCAGAGATTATAGGCGAAGTACACGAGCCGAAAAAGCACAAAGGACTAGTACTAGAGAAAACAATAGCCGGCGGAATAAAAGTTTTAGAACCTCCAAGCGGTGAAATAGTGCCTCGAATATGCTAGGCGAATACTCATGTGTCTAGGCATCCCGGCACGGGTAGTAAAAACTAAAGGAGTAACAGCAATAGTCGACATGGGAGGTGTACTCAAAGAAGTAGATGCCAGCTTCACTCCCGTCAAGCCAGGCGAATACGTAATAGTACACGCCGGAATAATCATAAGCAAGCTTGACCCTAAAACCGCGGAAGAAACGCTAGAACTATGGAAAGAAATACTGCAAAACCTGCAATCATAAGTTTCTACGAAAAGCTTAAGAACCCTAAACAATAACGCACATTCGAAGGTGCAACGCCGTGCTATACAGTACACTCATAGAACCTCGCTATGAGCTTCTAATAGGGCCTATTGGTACAACAGAAATCCTAATCATAATACTCATAGCAATAATACTCTTCGGCCCGCAAAAAATACCCGAACTCGCGAAAAGCCTAGGCGAAGCAGTCAGAATTTTCAGAGAAGAATCGAGAAAGCTTACCGAGCCTCCTAAAAGTGAATCTTCGCCGCCTCAAAAAGGTAAGGTTACAGAAGAACAGCTTGCAAAGCTGGCCGACGCGCTCGGAGTCGAGAAAGAAGGTAAAACAAGAGAAGAACTCATCGAGGAGATAATAGAAAAGGCAAAAGAGAAAGGCCTACTTTAACCGGTGCATAAATGGTCGATGAAGAACGTCCCCTAATCGAACACGTTATAGAGCTCGTAGAAAGGCTGAGAATATCGCTCTATGCGTTAGTATGTTCAATGGTTCTAGTATATATTCTGCCGTCAGGCGTTTTACGCATCCTTAAAATAGAATCCCCGGCTGCGCAGCCTCTCGTATTTTATCTGATGAACTTGATTAGAAACTACATGCTGGACTTTTCGAAGCCCTACCTGACAAGCCTTTCGCGCATTCTAGGCGTAAAAGACAAGCTAAACGTAAAGCTCATCGCGAGCGGAATGTTTGACTCCTTTATAGCTAGCTTCCATGTTTCTCTCATAGTCGCGCTCTTCACAGCTGTCCCCATCGTAATATATGAAATGTATAGGTACGTAGAGCCTGCCCTATACCCCCACGAAAAACGCGTAATAAAGAAATACTTAGTAGCGAGCTACGTGCTCTTCGGAGCCGGGGCGCTTTACGCCTACGTTTTCCTTCTCCCCCTAACTTTCTACATTATGACTTGGCTAGCCGTCATCAGCGGCGCCGAGCCCGTTTTCACGATATCTAGTTTTTTTGAAACAGTGCTCGTAGGAATCATTTTAACGGGAATTTTCTTCATGTTCCCGCTATTCTTCATTGGCTTAGTCAGCATTGGGCTGGTTAACGCCGACGTTCTGCGTAAAAAGTGGAGATACGTTGTGCTGGCTATGGGCATAATAACCGCCATTACAACCCCCGATCCAACACCAATCACGATGACCCTGTTGCTTTTCCCCTTTATAGTCCTGTATTTCATGACAATTGCAATAGCAGAGAAGGTTCAAGCAAGCAGGAGCACAATAGAGAACGCGAGGCAAGGCAATCTTTAACCGCTAACGAATTCTAAGTTCGTTTAATATAATTTTCAAATATTTTCGCGCGCGAATCAACTCCTCCTTTAAAGTCTCTCCCGCCAAGGGGCATTCATCATCTACAACTAATCTACGAAGTGAAACATCGTAGACTATTGGGTACATGGAGCATCCTAAAGGCCGAAAATCGTAGATTCGGCATTTCCCGTTCTCGGAATCATAAAAGAAGCAGCGTCCATCTACGTTTTTAAGCCTATAGTACCTCCCGTCAAAAACCGCGAAGTCGGCAAATCTGAAGCCGAGCCTTCGCAGCTTTGAAATGTCGCTGCTGAGGAGAATCATTTCAGTATTTTGACAGCACTTTCCGCAGCTAAGGCAGAATTGCCTAGCTTTCCAAATAGTAGGCGTACGCTTGGCAACTCCTTTTTTCATAGGGAAAAGTATCGAATAGACTAAAGCTAAGCTTAACTTCGACCGAACCTTTTTTTGCTTAAGTATTCGTCTGGACAAGCTTGAGGGCCGACGGCCTTAACAGCGGCGCGAATAATGTTCAGCGACTTCATTAACAGTTCTTCAACGAAGCGACGCCCCTCTTCTGTCAGCTTATATACGCGTTTATCCCTTGTTCCCACTTCAGTTATTTCGAGAAGGCCTTCATCGCGGAGCTTGTGAAGGAAGGGGTATACTTGGGATGAACCTATCTTCGTCTCTAGAACTTTTTCCAAGTTCTTGAGTAAATCATAGCCGTGCCGGGGACCTTCGTATAAGAGAACCAAGATGTAAAGCTTAATGAGCGTATTTACCTTTATGCCCATATACCTGTGGGCGGAAACGGGTCCAGTTTTACTCTCCAACATAGACCACCTAATTCCCTTGGGGAGACTGTTCCCAACAATAATTTAATAACTTTGAAAAGTATTAATGATTACTATATTTATATTTCTAAATTTTTACTAAATATTCTAAGGCTCAAAAGCTTAGCTGAAGCTTCTTCAAAATTTTGAGCAAATTGCTATATAAATCGGTAAATAGTTATTTATTGATCGAAATATGAAGAAAATGAAGGCGGCTTATATCTATGGGCCTTATGATTTAAGGCTTAAAGAAGCTGAAATCCCCGAGCCCACAGCCGACGAAGTTCTTCTCAGAGTAAAAGCTGTAGGCGTATGCGGATCCGACATACACTTCTACCTTACCGGTCGAAGCGGCGCATTTACAATAACTCAGCCATTCGTAATGGGGCACGAGTTCGCGGGGGAAATAGTTGAAGTAGGAGAAGACGTAAAGGACTTTAAAAAGGGGGACAGAGTCACGGTTGAGCCCGGCGTACCCTGTGGATCATGCTTCTACTGCCGCATTGGCAGGTATAACCTATGTGAAAACCTCAAGTTTTACGGCGCGCCCCCCTACGATGGAGGCTACAGAGAATACGCAGCAGTAAATCATCGAGTTATCTTCAAGCTTCCGCCTAGCCTATCCTTCGAAGAAGGAGCATTAATGGAACCTCTCGCCGTAGCGGTTCAAGCAGTCAAGAGGAGCGGGCTATCGGCAGGCGATTCCGTGGCCGTTTTCGGCTCAGGCCCCATAGGCCTTCTAATCCTTCAGGCTGCGCGCGAGGCAGGCGCAACCCTGACTATTGCTACGGATATTCTGGACTATAGGCTCAAGTTGGCTGAGAGTCTAGGCGCTGACCACGTGGTCAACGTTAGCAGCGAGGACGCTGTAAAATCAATAAGAGAAATGACTGGGGGAAGAGGCGTTGACGTGGTTTTTGAAGCCTCAGGAGCTCAAGCAGCTTTCAAAGCTGCTTTTGAAGCTGTTAGAAGCGGGGGTGTGATAGTTCAAGTCGGAATATTCGAGCACGAAGAGATAAGCTTTAAACCTGTTTTCTTAACAGCCAAGGAGCTCGACATAAAGGGTGTTTTCAGGTATGCTAATGTTTTTCCAGCTGCTATAAGCTTAGCCTCCCAGGGCAGGGTTAAACTGAAGCCCTTGATAACCCACATCTTCCCTCTAGAACAAATTAAAGAAGCCTTTCAAATGATAGTCGAGAAAAGAGGAAATCCCGTTAAAGTTATAATAAAACCGTAAAGGTCGAAGCGGGTTGAAGCTGCCGACAGCATACCTGGAGATAAACATTGGCAAGAGAGCGCGAACGTCGAAGATTATACTCGCACTAGTCGAGCTTAGCTCGCTGAAGCCACACGAGGAAATTAACCTGACGGCGGCTAAGATAATCGCTAAGTCTATAAAAACGACTGGTTTTCAGAAAAACCCCGTCATAGCGGACGCGGAAAGCGGCGTAATATTAGACGGCATGCACAGGTGGAACGCCCTTAAAACGCTCAAGGCTAGGTACATCGCAGCCTGTCTAGTTAACTACTACGACGAAAGGATAAAGCTGGGAAGATGGGCTAGACACTACCCCAGAGCTTCCGCTCTCCCGGCATGGCTAAGGGGGTGGGTAGGCCCGCCCGAAGATCCCCGCAAAGTTCTCGAAAAAGGCGACGCTTTTATATACTACAAAGGCGCGGCTAGGCGGCTTAGACTGCCAAAAAACAGGGTGAGAGCATTGAAAAGACTAAAGAAGCTGGAGGCTCGACTAAAAAGAACCTACGGCCAAATAGTCTATACGGAGGATGAACTAAGGGATGACGGGCTAATGCTTTTCCCATCAAAACTGAGCAAAAAGGAGGTTGTAGAATTGGCTTCAAAGGGTGTTCTTCTGCCCCCCAAGTCGACCCGCCACGAAATTCCCTGGAGGCCGCTACACGTGAATGTTCCCCTAAACCTTTTAAAATATGGCGGAGAGCCTCACGTAGCCTACGAGGCGATGGCCGCCCTTGTTTCCCGTAAAAACGTTTTTGAAGCTCTTCACGGCTTCACTTTAGACAGAGAATATAGGGAGGGTGTTCTCATATTCCTAGGGACATGACCCGCAAGCTCCTCCTTTCCAAATTTAAAGTTATACCGTTTGACCCGACGATACTCATCAAGCTTATCGATAAAGCAGTAAAAAAGCTGGCTAAAAATGTCCTTGTATACGACTGGTTCCTAGACGAGGAAGCATCAGAAGTATACTTTATCCTCGAAGGCTTCGAATCCGACGCAGAACACTTCACCGAGAAAATAGCTGCGTATTTGCGGGGAGAAGGAATATGGGCAGACGTGGAGAAGGCAGGACTACTGCAGAAACTTGCTTCCATTAGGCCTGCCAAAGCAGAAATAAAGGTGATCATAAAGGGAGAAAAAACAGGTAAACCATTTCTCGCATGGCCCGACGGAAACTTGCAGCCGCTCGAAAGCGAAACATTAACTAAGCTACTCCTTCAGTCAAACTTCAGCTTAGACGAGGCTACACAGATATCACATAAAGTCCAAGAGATCTTCGCAGGTCGAAACGCCATCTCCCCCAAGGAACTATACGAAAAAATAGTCGAAATAGTGGGCGAACGGTCTCGCTTAGACGAGCTAGTCCTATTAAAAGCAAACCTAATGCCATACCTATACGTCGTCATAGAAGACCATGGGCTAATAAGGTACCCAACCCAAAACTACCTTGCAGCACTTGCGCGGCAAGCAGCATCTATCTGTGGACTAAAGCCTACAAGGCACCTTATAGAGGAACTCGCCGACCACGTCCTCAACCATCTTCGAAGGGAAGCAGCATTAAAGGCCAGAAAGTTCCTCCTAGAGCCTCTCTATCCAGATAGTGTTCTCCCCTGGTCGATGATAATTTCCACTATGAGAAAATGGCTTAAGGAACACGTGGTCTTCTACGAGGAGCTGAGGAAAAACTGCTCTATAGAGGACGTGCTAAATAACTTACGCGCACGGATTCACCAAGCCGAACACAACTATTGGACAGCCTTCAGTCTAGCAGAAAAGAAGGCTTTAGCCTTCGAAGTAGCATATAATTCCCTAACATATCTTTCCATAGCTTCTGGCCATATTACCTCAGGAAGCTTCGAAGACCTAGCAGAAGCCTCCGGGAAAATCGAAATACTAAACCTGCTAAACCGCACGCTGAAAGTTAGGTCCAGCGAGGAAGCTCTACGCCTACTAGACAAGATCGTGGAAGAAAGCGTTAGCCTACTTAAGCAGCTTAGACGGGAATAATTAACATTAAAAATGTCCCGATAGTATATCAGTGAAGTGAGAAAAGTATGAAGATTTTATACTTAGTATTAGATGGCGCGGCCGACTCGCTCGAAGACCCAAAAACAAGCTATGAACTGGCAGAAAAACCCGGCCTCGATAAACTCGCGAAAATGGGCGTCTGCGGGTTAATGTACCCGATAGGAAAGGGAGTTGCGCCCGAAAGCGACTCAGCCGTATTTTCAATACTAGGCTACGATCCTCACAAGGAGTATACTGGAAGGGGACCTATAGAAGCCTTAGGAGCCGGTATCAGGATAAAAGAGGGCTACGAAGTAGCGTTTAGAGCCAATTTTGCAACAGTAAAGGATGCGACGAGAATACTCGTAGACAGGCGCGTAGGCAGGAACCTTCGAAGTGACGAAGCCAAAAAGCTAGCCAGAACTCTAGACAACATGGAGCTTGGTCTCTACGATGGCTACGCGAGAGTAATAGCCACTGTAGGCCATAGAGCTGTCGTAGTGATCGGAAGCAGGAAATACAGGCTTTCCGGAAACGTGAGCAACACCGACCCCGCCTACGAAAAAAGAGGCAAAATCTCCGTAGCAAAGCCCAGCTACAAAATGGTGATCGAGGAATGCAAGCCCTTAGACAATAGCGAAGAAGCCAAAAGAACGGCCGAGCTGGTGAACATCTTTACGGAGCGCGTAATCGAGCTCCTCAACGAGCACCCAGTCAACCTAGCCAGAGAAAGAAAGGGTTTCCTAAAAGCCAACGCCATACTACTCCGCGACTCAGGAGACGCCCTTCCCAAGGTCCCATCGTTTAAGGAGAAGTTCGGGCTAAAAGCTGCCGCTGTAGCGGAAATGCCCGTAGAGATAGGCATAGCCAGGTTGCTTGGAATGGACATCGCGTCAGTGCCCCCACCGACCCAGGACAAGAAGACCGACTATGCCATTAGGCTTGACGCCACATTCAAGCTCCTAAAAGAAAACGACCTAGCATACGTGCACTTAAAAGGTCCCGACGAGCCTGGACACGACGGTGACCTAAACGCCAAGGTGAAAGCAATAGAAGACATAGACAAATATTATGTCCAGCCGTTTCTCGAAAAAGCAGACCTAGAAAACACAGCAATACTGATCACGTCCGACCATGCCACCCCGCCGTCTAAAAAAGCTCATACAGGAGACCCCGTGCCGGTCATATTCTACGCTCCAGGACTTCAGCCAGACGACGTCGAGAAGGTCTCAGAGAAAGAATGCGGTAGAGGCAGGCTGGGAACAATAAGCCACGGCTGGGAACTTCTACCCAAAATACTCGGCCTAATAAGAAGTCAATAATTTTTTCTCATCTATCCGTAAGGAAAATTAAAATCCGCTTCTACTCATCAACAGTGAGAAGAATTGAGCAGCGTAGACGAAAACCACATAGAACGAATGGTGCACCGTGCATTTAGGTCAGTCTGGGAGGAAGACCGCGGAGGCCGCATAACGCCTCCAAACTTGATATACGTAACGGACGTGACTCAGTGCCTGCTTAAAAGCTGGTACCAGAGAACAATCGGCGAGCCCCCTTCAAACGAGAAAATAGTCATACTTGTCTTAGGAGATGACGTACACTACATCCTCAGCGAGCGCTTCCCAATAGGTG